>JBEDKU010000624.1:0-6417 GCA_041172045.1 Verrucomicrobiota bacterium
TTGCAACTCCTGAAATCACAAAACATCATCATGAAGCGACCCCGTGAATCCTGTCTTATGCTGCAGTTGGCCTTGTGGGTCGCGCTGCCCACAAGTCTCCCCGCTGCTGTTACTTGCCCGCCGGTCTTCGGCTCCCACATGGTGCTGCAACAAGGCCAACCGGTCCCGGTGTGGGGAACCGCGGCCGCAGGGGAGAAAGTCACGGTACAGTTCGGCGGTGCCAAATCGCAGTCAACCGCCGGCCGGGACGGAACATGGGAGGTGAAACTTCCCCCGCTTGCTGCTAGCGCGGAATCGCGGACGCTTGTGGTGACCGGCACGAACGAATTGCGCTTCGATGATGTGCTGGTCGGGGAAGTATGGCTTTGCTCCGGCCAGTCGAACATGGAAAAACCCCTCGGCGAACGAAATGGCCAGCGCCCGACCGACAACGCGGAGGAGGAGATTCGGAATGCGAACGAGCCGCTCATCCGTCTGTTCCAAATGCCGCGCAACGGACGTCCGGCAAAGGACGACCTCACGATGCAATGGCATCCCTGCGGATCCGATGTGGTCAACCGGTTGGGCTTCTCCGCAGCGGCCTATTTCTTCGGTCGCTCGGTGCAAACCAAGCTTAACATCCCCGTCGGGCTCATCCACACCAGCGTCGGCGGTACCCGCATCGAACTGTGGACGCCGCCAACGGCCTATCAGGGCATCGCAGGTCTGGAAGAAGTTGCAAAGGCTGCCACAGGTGACCGGAAACTCGGAGATGTGAGAATCGGCGGATTGTATGATCCGATGGTCATGCCACTCGTACCCTTCGCAATCCGCGGCTTGCTCTGGTATCAGGGCGAGTCCAATCTAATGGCCGACGACGGCTTGATCTATACCGAAAAGATGCGGGCGCTCATCACCGGATGGCGCACGGCATGGGAGCTTCCGGAGGCGCCGTTCTATTTTGTACAGCTCGCGCCGCATACCTATTCTGCGAGGAAACTTCCCAATCCATTCTCGGTCGAAGCCCTGCCGTTGTTCTGGGAAGCACAAACGAAAGCCCTGTCGATTCCACACACAGGAATGGCGGTGATTACCGATACGGTTGCGCAACTGGGCGATATCCATCCGACGAACAAGAAAGACGTGGGTGAGCGGCTCGCTCGAATTGCCCTTGCCCGCACTTATGCCATGAAAGACGTGGTGGATTCCGGACCAGTATTCAATGACATGCGGATTCAAGGCGACAGGATCGCCTTGAAGTTCGACCATGCCGAAGGTTTGCGGGCCCGGGATCGCGAGGACCTGAACGAATTCACCATCGCAGGCGAAGACCGCGTGTTTCACCCCGCAGTGGCGAAGATCACGAAGGGCAACGTCATCGTCTTCTCGCCAAAAGTCGGCAGCCCCGTCGCAGTGCGCTTCGCTTGGAACGAAAGGGCGAATCCGAATCTCGTCAACGCCGCAGGACTTCCGGCGCGTTCGTTCCGCACGGATGATTGGCCCGTCAACACCCACCGCCCGTCGGACCCACAAACAGAACCCTGATGAAAAATCTTCGGGTACCTTCGGCGCTTTTCGTCGTCCTCCCCTGCACGACCGCAACCCTTGCTGCGGAGGATGCTTTGGAAAGCGTCTTACGCAATCCCTCCGTCGAATCGCGGTCCTTGTTCCGGTTGGAATGTTAGGTCCGGTCAGATGGTTGACGGAATGAAACATGACATGCCCATGAAACATCAACTCTGGCGCATCGCCACTCTTACAGCACTGGTCTTGTTCACCGGACCGCTCGGTGCTGAAGACCTGAAGCTATGGTACAAGCAGCCTGCAAAACACTTCAACGAGGCGCTTCCTCTCGGCAATGGCAGCATGGGAGCCATGGTTTACGGACAGCCGTTCCGGGAGACCATCCATCTCAACGAGCAAACGCTCTGGAGCGGCGGCCCGGTGAATCTTCACAACAATCCGGAAGCTCACACCCACCTCGAAGCCATCCGCAAGGCCTTGTTTGAGAACCGCTTTGAAGACGCAACGGCGATTCAGAAAAAGATGCAGGGCGTGAGTTGCGAAGCCTATCAGCCGATGGGCGACATGCTCGTGAACTTCCGCGATACGGCTGCCATCGCCAACTATCATCGTGAACTCGATCTCGCCACCGGGGTCGCATCCTCACGCTTCAGCTCGGAGGGCGTGGAATATACGGTGGAAACGTTCGTTTCCAATCCCGATCAGGCAGTCGTGATGAACCTGAAGGCATCCAAATCCGGCGCGTTGAATTTCGACATCACAAGTGTCTGCCAGCTTCGCCACTTGAATATCCCGGAAGGAAACAACGAGTTCATTGTCAAAGGGAAAACCCGGATCCGTGGTGATGACCCAAAGAGCCCCAAACCTCTGGACTTCGATGACGCCGGGGGGTGCAAGGGCGTTCGTTTCCAGTATCACATCAAGGCGATTCCCAAGGACGGATCGGTCGCAGTGGACGCGGCGGGCATTCATGTTGCCGGCGCTTCGGAGGTGATGATCCTCGTCACCGCCGGATCTTCCTACAATGGATTCGACAAATGCCCGGAAAAGGATGGAAAGAACGAGGCGCAGATCGCGACGAACGCAATGCGGTCCTGCGCTGCGAAGAGCTATCGGGAGCTCAAAGAAGCTCATCTCAACGACTATCAGAATTTCTTCAGTCGTGTGGAGCTCGACCTCGGCACCACGGACGCTTCCAGGCTTCCGACCGACGAGCGTCTCGCAAGTCACAACAAGGGCAACCCGGATCCCGGGCTTGAAGCTCTCTATTTCCAGTATGGCCGCTATCTCCTGATCTCCTGTTCGCGTGGCGAAGTTCCAGCCAATCTGCAGGGCTTATGGAACAAGGACCTGCGTCCGACGTGGCGCTCGAACTACACGACCAACATCAATCTGGAGATGAACTACTGGATCGCCGAGTCATGCAATCTTGCCGAGATGCATGAACCGCTGTTTCGACAAATCCAGCGCCTGTCCGTCACCGGCGCGGCCGCCGCGAAGGATTTTTACAACTGTAGCGGATGGACCGTTCACCACAACTCGGATCCCTGGGGAGCCTGCAATCCCGCTGGCGGTGGTGGCGGGGTACCGCGCTGGAGTTGCTGGCCGATGGCCGGCGCATGGCTGTGCCGGCACCTGTGGGATCATTACTTGTTTTCAAGGGATCCGGAGTTTCTAGCGGAAACCGGCTACCCCCTGATGAAGGGCGCGGCGGTGTTTTGCAGCGATTTTCTGGTTCCCGACAAGGACGGCTTCCTGGTCACCGCGCCATCGACGTCGCCGGAAAATTCTTTTAAATTCGATGGGAAACGGACGGAGATCAGCGTCGGATCCACGATGGACATGTCGATCATCCGGGACTTGTTTTCAAACGTCATCGCGGCGTCGAAGATCCTACACACCGATGAGGATTTCAGAAAAAAACTCGAAGTTCAGCTGGCGAGGCTGCGCCCGCTGCGCATCGGCAACCAGGGGCAGTTGCAGGAATGGATCGAGGACTATGAGGACTTCGATCCCGCGCATCGTCACGTTTCCCATCTCTACGGCCTTCACCCGGGATCTGAAATCTCTCCGCTGATCGACGCGAAATTTTCCGATGCCTGCCGCAAGACCCTCGAAATGCGTGGCGATGGCGGAACCGGCTGGAGCAAGGCATGGAAGATCTGTTTTTGGGCGCGCCTGCTGGATGGAAACCACGCTCACAAACTGTTGGGTGAGTTGTTCCAGATGTCAGATAACTACGGATCCGTCAGCTTCAAGGAAAAGGGCGGAACCTATCCGAATTTGCTCTGCGCCCACCCTCCTTTTCAGATCGACGGCAACTTCGGCGGTACGGCCGGGATCACGGAGATGCTTTTGCAAAGCCATCTCGGCATGATCCAACTCCTGCCAGCAATGCCGGATGTTTGGAGAGCCGGCCATGTCAAGGGCCTGCGCGCGGCGGGGGGCTATACCGTGGAGATGGCGTGGAAAGACAACCAGCTCACCCAGGCGACCATCCTTGCCTCCAGGGACGGAACCTGCGTCTTATGCACGGGGATTCCGGTGAGTGTTTCCGGCACCCCGTTCACTGCGGAAGCCCGAATGATGGGCGGAGGCACCCGCATCCTTACAAAATTTGACGCGAAAGCGGGCGTGTCGTATCAAATACAGTCCCGATGACAGGGAGTTTCATCATCTGGAGCGCTCTGTTGCCTTGTGAAGGCCCTTCCATACTCCAATCGGGGGAGTCGTTTGTTTCCGGATTTCATTCAATATGATTTGGCTGATGGTTCGCATTAACCCAATGAATTTCCGCCGTCTCGAGCTCTCTGACACGATACGATGCCTTCGACTCACGTTGCTGTGGGTCGCTCTCGCGTGCGGCTTTCTCACACCCGCCGCGCGTGCGCTCACCACCACCGCGCTGTTTCCTGCCAATGGCGCGACCTCCGTTTGCGCCGATACGCCGCTCCAGTTGACCTTCGACGCCGCGCCTGTGCTGGGCACTTCCGGCGCGATCCGGATTTACAATTCCGCCGGAACGGTGCTCCAAACCATCGATCTCGCTCTCAACTCACCGCTCGGCACGCAGCCACGGACCATCGGTGGTACGACCTATCAAGCATCACCGGTGCTGATCGTAGGAAACACCGCGCAAATCTCGCCACCAGCCGACCTGCCATACAACCAGACGGTTTACATCACCGTGGATGCGGCCGCATTTGCGGGATTCGCCGGAGTCGCCGGTTCCGCCGCATGGCGCTTCACCACCAAGTCCTCGGCACCATCCACTGCTTTGGACTATGTGGTAATCAACGCCAACGGCACCGGAAACTTCTCCACCATCCAGGGTGCCATCGACTGGGTGCCTGCCAACAACACCCGTCGCATCATCCTTGATATCCGTGACGGTACCTATCGGGAAATCATTCGGAACAACGCCAAACACAACCTTCACTTCCGCGGTCAGAACCGTCAGCGGACCATCATTGAATATCCGAACAACAACACCCGCAACGGATCATCCTCCACCCGCACCGTCTTCTACGTCGGAAGCAATGATACAATACTCGACAGCCTTACCGTACTCAATTCCACGCCGGACGGTGGTTCCCAGGCGGAAGCGCTTATCGTCGGTGGCCTCCGGACCGTCGTGCAGGAGTGTGATCTCCGCAGCTATCAGGACACATTCCAGATCAACGGCGCGAACACCGCCTATATCCGCGACTCGATGGTGGAGGGCGATGTCGATTTCATCTGGGGCTCCGGCACGCCTGTTTTCCAGAATTGTGAAATCCGTTCGCTGAGCAGCAATGGATATGTCTGCCAGATGCGCACCCCCGCGAGCAATCTGGGTGCGGTGTTCCTCGACTGCCGGTTCACCTCCTCCGCAGGCGTCACCAGCACCGTGTTCAACCGCATCGATCCCGACGGTTGGCCATACTCCGCAGTCGCGGTGGTGGACTGTACCGTCGGGAGTCACATCAGTTCCGCGGGTTGGCAGCGCGACGGCACCGGCACGGGCACGGGCACCCTGGCCAATTTGCGCCTTCGCGAATATCGCAGCCTTACTCCCGCCGGTGCGTTGGTGAATACCAGCCAGCGACTCGCCCCCTGGTCACAGCTATCTGAAGTCGAAGCCGCGGGTTATCGCGACTTTCCTGCCATACTCGGAGGCTGGACGCCCCGCTTGGCTCCACGTGCATTTCCCTCCGCGGAGGGAAACGGTGCCCGTGCCCTCGGCGGACGCGGCGGTGATGTATATTACGTCACCAATCTGAATGCATCGGGTGCCGGCTCTTTCAGTAATGGCGTCGACACCGCCACCGGCCCCCGCACGATTCTTTTCAAAGTCGCCGGTTACATCAACGGCCGCTCCATCAACAAGCCCCGCATCACCGTGGCAGGCCAGTCCGCGCCGGGCGATGGCATTGCATTCCGCAGCCGCAGCCTGCGTGTCGAAGCGGATGACGTGGTCCTACGCCACGTGCGCTCGCGTCTCGGAACGGAACTCGGGATCGAGGACGACTCCATGGGTGTTCTGCGCGGCACCCATGTGATCCTGGACCATTGCTCCGCCTCCTGGTCCGTGGACGAAACCCTGTCCGTCACCGACAACGCCGACAACGTGACGGTCCAGTGGTGCGGTATCACCGAGTCGCTCAACAACTCGATCCACTCGAAAGGCGCCCACGGCTACGGATCCCTGGTCCGGCCTAACATCTCATCGCGCGTCACCTTCCATCACAACTACTACGCCCACCACCGCAGCCGGAACCCGCGACTTGGAAGCTACAATCCCGCCGTGCTGCGCATGGAGTTCCGGAACAACCTGCTCTATAACTGGGGCGGCACCGTAGGATACAGCGGCGACAATACCGAAGGGTTGGAACTCAACTACGTTGGCAACTACCTGCTGAAAGGCCCGTCCAG
>JBEDKU010000625.1:0-2536 GCA_041172045.1 Verrucomicrobiota bacterium
GACCTTGCGCGAGACCATGAAGCGGAGGCTGGCGGAGGTTTCCGTGCCCTGGGTGTTGAGGGTGGTTAAGGTGTCCGCCGCCGAGACATCGACGGTGGGTTGGTCGCCATCGAGAATATAGCCGGTGGCGCTTGGGTTCTGGCTGGCCATGAACGTGTAACCGGTGCCGGGCAGCAGGGTGAGGGTGACCGTTTCCGCGTCCTCTAACTCAGTGTCGGCGAGCGCGGAGATATTGAGGGTCTTGCTGGTATCGCCGGTGGCGAAGGCGATGGTTCCGGGCAGGGCGGTGAAGTCCACGCCGCTGGTGGCGGTGCCGCTGATGGAGTAGTTCACGGTCATCGCGGTGCCGCTGGCGGGGCGGATGATCTGGAAGGCGATGGCGGTGACGGAACCGGTCGCGGGCTCGGTCACCCCGCTGTTGGTGAGCTTGACATAAAGCTGCGGGGCGTCGTTGTCGGTGATGGTTACCGTGGCGGTTCCGGTGCCGCCGATGCGATAGGCGGTGGTGCTGCGGAGTAGCAGAATGACGTCCTGGGTGCCTTCGTCCACGGTGTCGTCGAAGGGGGAAATCTCGACGATGGTGGAAAGCGTGTTGGCGGGGATGATCACGCGTCCGTCGAGACGGCGGTAGTCCGCTCCGTGAACCGCGCGGCCGGCGAGCGCGTAGTCCACCGTGAGTGGCAGGGTGGGATTTCCTCCAGTCCTGGTGATGGTTAGGATGCCCGAGTTTCCGGGAGCCTCGGTGGCGGTGGCGTCGGTCGCGACCACGGTGACGGTCGGTTGATCATTGTCGTGAATCGTCACCGTTTGCGCTTTGGATAGGGGGTCGAGGGCGTAGGCGGTGTTGGTCGCGAGGGTGATGATGGCGGTTTCGGTTTCCTCCTGTGCCGCGTCATTGACCGGTGTGAGCGTGACGGTGGCGCTGGTGCTGCCCGCCGGGATGGTGACGGAGGTGGGAATCGAGTAGTCGGTGACGTTGGTGGCGGTCCCGGTGGGAGTGAGGGTGACGGTTAGATTGCCGCTGGTGGTTCCGTTGCGCTCTAGCAGGAGAGTGGCGGTGTCCGGGCCGTCCTCGGAGGCGGCGTTGTCGAGTTGGGTGAGTTTCACCACGGGAAGGACCGGGCTGTCGTCATCGACGATATCGAGGAGCGCCACGCCGGAACCTGCGAGGACATAGCCGCTGCTGGTGTTGGCGAAATCGAGTGCGGCGTATTCGGTGCCTTCTTTCGTGCTGTCATTCACGGGAGTGACGGTGATGTCGAGGAAAGCGGCGCCTGCGGGGATGGTGTATTGTGACGTGTCTCTGCCGCCGTCGTTGGTGGATGCGGTGGGAGCGGGCGAGAGCGTGTAGTCGGTGGTGCGGGTGGCGGTGCCGGTATTGGTATTGAAAATTTGCACGGCGAGCGCCGCAGCCGTGCTGCCGGCGCGTTCGAGGCGGATGGTGCCGGTGCCGGGAGATGCGCCCTCGTTGGCAATGGGATCGGTGACATGGATGGTGAGCGCCGGCAGAAGCGTGCAGGTGAAGTATTTCCCGGTGGTGGACGGGCCGACGGTCACGGGATTGGTGAAACCTGTCGGCGCGAACACGTTTGGATAAAGCGTGGGGGAGATCGTAAAACTGCCGGCGGCGAGTCCGGTGAGCGTGTAGTTGCCGTCGCTGTCGGTCCAGGTGCCGCGGAAGGTGGCGCTGCTTGTGTGAGTCGTGTTGTTGGAGGGCGCGTAGTTCGCGACATAGACGCCTTCCAGCGGGAGCGAGTCCGGGCCGGTGATGGTTCCGCTGACGGAGAACGTGGTGGGACTGCCGACAGTGATCAGCAGCGAGCGGGTGATGCGCCCGCCCTTCATGTCGCTCGCGGTGCAGAGCACCTGATAGTGGCCCGCGGCGGACCAGGACTTGGTCTGGGCGGGGCTGTTGTTGGTGGAGTAGGTGCCGTCGTTGAAGACCCATGCGTAGGCGAGCGGGTCGCCGTTAGGATCGGAGGCGGTGGCGGTGAGGTTGACGGCGCTGCCGGTGGCGGCTGTCAGGACGCTCGCGCCGATGGAGAGGGTGGGGGCGAGATTTCCCGGCGTGGGCCCGGTCGAGACGAAGACGTCCATCGAGGGCGGAGTGGTGGAGGTGTTTTTCGCGATGGGGGTGATGTGGATGTTCGCGTCGGCATCGCTGAAAGTGCGGCCCACCCAGAGCGCGGAGTCGTTGCGGGTGTCGGTGATGCCGTTGCCGAAGGAGCCGGGTGTCATGTCGAGAAGCTGGGCTCCTTTGTTACTGCCATTGGGCGGAGCGCCGCCGCTGCCGCCGATGCCTCCGAGGCCCCAGCCGTCCCAGGTGACCATCAGTCCGTTGGAGAAGCCGGTGTTGGTGGTGAGTTTCTGGCGGAACTCCGTCCAGTATTCGCGCTCGGCGTCTTTTTTCACCCGCAGGGCGTAGCGGAGCGCGGGATCGGCGGTGGTGGAGTCGAACTGGTGGATCCGGTAGGTGCCGCTGTTGTTCACGGTCCAGTGGGTCTCGGTGGGCAGCCAGTTGAGGATGTTTTTGAAA
>JBEDKU010000626.1:0-3301 GCA_041172045.1 Verrucomicrobiota bacterium
GCGTCGTCATCGACATCGGCATCGCGATCATCCTCGCGGTCAGCCTCAATCTCATCAACGGCCACACCGGTCAGTTCAGCCTCGGCCACGCGGGTTTCATGTCGGTCGGTGCCTACGTGTCCGCGATGATCACGCTCGAATTTCAAAAGAGCATGGGTTCAAACGCGTTGCCATGGGCGTTCCTTCCCGCGCTCGTCGCCGGTGGCGCGGTCGCCGCGATCGCAGGATTGTTAGTCGGCGTGCCGTCGCTGCGCCTGAAGGGAGACTATCTGGCCATCGTCACGCTCGGCTTCGGCGAAATCATCCGCGTCATTTTCCAAAACGTCGAAGCCGCCGGAGCCGCCAGCGGGCTCAGCGGCATCCCCCGACTCACGGGTCTGACGTGGACGTTTACGCTCGCCGCCTTCACCGTTTATGTCGTCGCCTGCCTCGTGAATTCCACTTATGGCCGCGGCTTCATTGCGGTGCATGACGACGAGGTGGCCGCCAGCTCGATGGGCCTCAACCCGACCCGCTACAAGGTCACCGCCTTCGTCATCGGCGCGTTTTTCGCGGGCATCGCCGGTGGTTTGTTCGCCCATCACAAAACCTCCATCACCCCGCAGGTCTTCGACTTTATGAAAAGCTTCGAAGTCGTCGTCATGGTCATCCTCGGCGGTATGGGGCGCACCGCCGGCGTGATCCTCGCCGCGATCCTGCTCACCCTAGCACCCGAGTTCCTCCGATCCGTCGCGGAATACCGGATGATCATCTACGCGCTGCTCATCATCTTCATGATGATCGCACGGCCACAAGGGCTGTTCAATTTCGAGAGGAAGAAGAAACCGTTAGCCGTGAAGCCATGAGCAAGCCCCTGCTGGAACTCGAAAACGTCACCATCCGCTTCGGCGGCCTGACGGCGGTCAGCGACGTGAGCCTGAAAGTGGGCGAGGGCGAGTTGATCGGCCTCATCGGCCCGAACGGCGCCGGCAAGACCACCGTTTTCAACATGATCACCGGTGTCTATCAGCCGACGGAAGGAAAGATCCTGTTCAACGGAAACCCCACTGCCGGCGTGAAGCCGCATGTGCTCACCAAGAGCGGTATGGCCCGCACCTTCCAGAACATCCGGCTCTTCGGATCGATGAGCGTCTTCGACAACGTCCGCGCCGCCACCCAACTTCATCGCAGCCACGGCATCCGCGAAGCCCTCTGGCGCGGGCGTTCGCATCATGCGGGCGAGAAAGACGTCGAAGGACGCGTGCTCGAACTGCTCGAAGTATTCTCCCTCCAGGACTACCGCGACGAACCCGCCACCAGTCTGCCTTACGGTGGCCAGCGGCGCTTGGAAATCGTCCGCGCCATGGCCACCCAGCCGAAACTTCTGCTACTCGACGAACCCGCCGCCGGGATGAATCCCTCGGAGAAGGAGGACCTGATGCATCTCATCGAGTTCATCCGCAAACGCTTCGGAATGGCCATCCTGCTCGTCGAGCACGACATGAAAGTTGTCATGGGCATCTGCGAACGTATCGCCGTCCTGGAATACGGTATCAAGATCGCGGAAGGCAGCCCGAAGGAAATCCAGTGTCATCCGAAAGTCATCGAAGCCTATCTCGGGGCGGCGGCGATTTAAGAATTAAGGCACCACGAATCTTACGAATCGCACGAATCTTTAAGACCCTAAAAATGGAAACTCCGGACATTCAGAATCCCCTTCAAAAGATTTGCTAGATTCGCAAGATTCGTGGTGCCCACCCCCTTCAAAAATGCTCCAAGTCGAAAATCTCCACGTCTCCTACGGCGCGATCAAAGCCCTCCACGGTGTCAGCCTGAAGGTGCCGAAGGGCAGCATCGTCACGCTCATCGGTGCGAACGGCGCGGGCAAGTCCACCACGCTGCGGGCTCTCTCCGGATTGGTGAAATCCACCGCCGGCTCGATCCAGTATGACGGTCAGGAAATCTCTAAAGTGCCGGCGCACAAGATCGTCGGCCGTGGGCTCTGCCATGTGCCGGAAGGACGGATGATTTTCGCCAACCTGACGGTTCATGAAAACCTGAAGATGGGCGCCTATCTGCAGCACGACCGCAAGTGGATCGCGGAGCAGACGGATTATGTCTTCGGCTTGTTTCCCCGGCTCAAGGAGCGCGAGAACCAATCCGCCGGCACGCTCTCCGGCGGCGAGCAGCAGATGTTGGCCATCGGGCGTGCGCTGTTGAGCAAGCCCAAGTTCCTGATGCTCGACGAGCCATCGCTGGGCATCGCGCCGCTGTTGGTGAAGACGATTTTCGAGCGGATCGTGGAGATCAACCGCGAGCAGGGACTGACGATTCTGCTTGTCGAACAGAACGCGAACCTTGCGCTCGACATCTCCAGTTACGCCTATGTGTTGGAAACCGGGAAGATCCTGATTGAAGGCCCGTCGGCACAGGTCAAGGCCGACCCGCAGGTGCAAGCCGCCTATTTGGGCGCGTAATCAGAGTGCGTTTCCCCATGCCGCCACCCCGGCAGCAGGAAGATGGAAATTCCCATGCTCAATAGGATTCCGATCACGGCGACGGTCCCGAGACTGACCAGCGCGTCGCTTGAGGAAAACACCAGCGAGCCGAAGCCGATGACGTTCGACACCCCGCAGAATAACAGCGCTTTGCCGGTCCCTCGCCAGAGGTCTTTGAAATCCCCGCCAGTGCGGCGCAGGCTGAGCGTGACGTGGATCGCGTAGTCGATGCCGGTGCCTAGCAGGAGCGGCGTGGCCATCAGGTTGACGAAATTCCACTTCAGCCCGGTGACGCTCATAATCGCGAGCAAAAGCAGCGTGCTCAGAGCCATCGCGAACAGTGCCAGCCCGACATCGCCGGGGCGGCGGAAGATAGCGATCATCATGCCGACGAGCAGAACGAACATCGGCACCAGCATACGGACCATGTCCTCGCGGACAAGTTTCGCAATGGCCGGCTTGAAAAGATCCCAGCCGCTCAACCAAATGCCGTCGCCGGTCAGCACTCGGAATTTTCCATAATCCGCGCCCGCCGGGTCCACGCCGGCGGCGGGTTCAATCGAGCCTAGCAAATAACCACCGCCGTCGCCTTTGCGGGTGAGAAACAAGCGCATCACCTCCTGCGCGGCGGCGGATTGCGGGAAGACAAGATTCGGTTCCGCAGCTTGGCGGGCGATGGCATCCAGGACCGCGCGGCCGAGAGCGAGGCCTTGTTCGGAGAATCCGACCGCGTCGGCTTCACGCAGCAGGCGGTCCCGATTTTCTGCAAGAGCGGCGAGGACCGGGCGGTTCGTCTTTTGCCGCGCCGCATCCGGCCACCAGCC
>JBEDKU010000627.1:0-3022 GCA_041172045.1 Verrucomicrobiota bacterium
TGTGTGGCAGGGAAATTTCCACCAGCTCGGCACCTTGCGCGGCGAGGGATTGCACGGCTTTTTCGACCTGGGCGCGGACGCCGGGGTCGATGCCATCGCCGAAGTATTCCTTCGGGATGCCGAGTTTGAGGCCTGTCACGCCGTCATGGAGCGTGGCGAGGTAGTCGGGCACCGGGACGTCGAGGCTGGTGGAATCCGCGGGATCGAAGCCGGCGATGGCTTGGAGGATGAGCGCGGCGTCTTCGACCGATTGCGTGAGCGGGCCGATCTGGTCGAGCGATGAGGCGAAGGCGACGAGGCCGTAGCGGGAAACGCGGCCGTAGGAGGGCTTCAGGCCGACGACGCCGCAATGCGAGGCGGGCTGGCGAATGGAGCCGCCGGTGTCGGAGCCGAGCGCGGCGATGGCGGTGTGGTCGGCGACGGCGGCGGCGGAACCACCGGACGATCCGCCGGGGATGCGCGAGTGGTCGTGGGGATTGCGGGTTTTTCCGAGCGCGGAGTTTTCGGTCGAGGAGCCCATCGCGAACTCGTCCTGATTGAGGCGGCCGAAGGGAATCGCCCCGGCGGCGCGGAGCTTTTTGATGACCGTGGCGTCGTAGGGCGAGATGTAGTTTTCGAGAAATTTCGAGCCGCAGGTGCAGGGCTGGCCGAGCACGTTCATGTTGTCCTTGATGGCGATCGGGATGCCGCCGAGGGGCAGCGAAAGATCCGCGTTCGCGGCTTCGGCGAGGGCGCTTTCGAGATTGTGGGAAAGGTAGGCACCGGTCTGGCCATCGCGGGCGGAGATTTCTCCGGCGAGGTTCTTAAGGATGGTGGCGGGTGTGGTTTCTCCGGCGGTGAGCTGCTGGCGGAGTTGGGAAATGGTCATTTTGGGTAAAGCTGAAATTCGGAAAGCTGAGATGTTGAAATCACGCGTCGGTGACGACTTTGGGGACGCGGATCTGGCCTTGGGCTTGGTCCGGGGCGTTTTGCAGGACGGCTTCCGGCGTCAGGCTTGTGTGCGGGATGTCATCGCGCATCCGGCCGAAGACATTCATGGCGTGGGCGGTGGCGTCGATGCCGGAGACGTCGAGTCTCGAGAGCGTTTCCACGTAGCCGAGGATGGCTTCGAGCTGGGGCTGGAATTCCGCGACCTCCGCGTCGGAGAGTTCGAGGCGGGCGAGATTGGCGACGTAGCGGACGTCGATGTGGCTGTGCGACATGGCCGGAGCGTCTTGAAACGGCGCGGGTTTTCCAAGTGCCATTTTCCACGGTCCTTTGGCGGCGAATCAAAAAATCAAAAGTTTTTAAAATACTTTGAACGTTTAGAAACCTTGAATGTCTTATCCCCATGTAAGCAGCAAGCAATTGCTCTTTCATGTAAGGGTGTAACAGCACAGTTGTCTGACAATTCCACGGGTGTGGGTGAGAAAGACAATTTTGGCCGCCGGGGAAGGGACTCCCCGGCGGCCTTTTTTGTGCCCCGAAAACGGCCTTCCCCCGCTTTGAATATAAATTTAAAAATACTTTGAACGCTCTTAGCTGTCGGGAGTCTTATCCCTGTGAAAGCAGCGAGTCATCGCTCTTTCATGTAAGGGTGTAACAGCACAGTTGTTTGCCAATCCTACGGGTGTGGGACGGGCACAACGATTTAGGCCGCCGGGGAAGGGACTCCCCGGCGGCCGTTTTTTTGCGTTAGCAGTAGCGGCGAGGTGGGGATGGTCTCGGTAAATCACCCGCGGGGGTGGAACTGCTTGTGCACCGCTTTGAGCCGCTGCCGGTCCACGTGGGTGTAAATCTGCGTGGTGGAAATGTCCGCGTGGCCGAGCAGTTCCTGGATCACCCGCAGGTCCGCGCCGCCTTCCAGCAGGTGCGTGGCGAATGAATGACGCAGCAGATGTGGATAGACGTTTTGGTCGATGCCCGCGAACTTGGCCCGTTCTTTCACAATCTGCCGCACCCGGTCGGGCGACAACGGCCCGCCCCGGACACTGAGGAAAATATGTGACGAAGTCTTTTTCGTGACCAGGCCGGGTCGCTCGTTGGCAAGGTAGTCGGCGACCGCCTCGCGCGCCTTGTTGCCTACGCGGACGATCCGGGTTTTTCCGCCCTTGCCGGTGATGCGCAGGAACCCTTCCTCGAAGTCCATCATCTCCAGCCGCGCCTTGCACAACTCCGACAAGCGCAGCCCGGAGGCGTAGAACAATTCCAGGATCGCCAGGTCGCGCCGGCCTAACGGTTGTGACGGGTCGATGGATTCCAGCAGTTTCACCAGTTCCGTTGCATGCAGTGTCTCCGGCAGCGTCATGTCCGGTCGCGGTGCGAGCAGCGGTTCGGCCGGGTCCATCTCCAGCTTGCCCTTGGTCACCAGCCAACGGAAAAACACCTTCAAATGCACCGTCGTGATCCGCAGTGAGGCGGCGTTGAGTCCTTCCGATTTCCGTTGGCTGAGGAAAGCCGCGAGTTCGTCCGTGCCGATGTCGCGCAGGGACGTATTCCGCGATTTCATCCAACCGGCCAGCGCGTCGAGAGTCTGGCGGACGGACAACTGGTACGCGCCGGACAGTCCGCGCTCGGTGGCGAGATAGCGGATGAATTGATCGCTGCTGGGTTCCATCGGACTTGTGGAGAATCACCACCCAGAGCCGCCGAGTAAAGGCTTGTGGCCTCCAATCTGGATTTTTTGCTAGACAGGATTTCCGGCGCGGACGCATTTTCAAGTATCGTCAAATCCGCATTATGAAATTTTCATTCCGAGCCGTCAGCCTCGCCGGCGCCCTGATTTCCGCCACATCTGCCGCACCCGCACCTCCAGCCGGCATGGTGTTTATTCCGGGCGGCACCTTCGCCATGGGCAGCGAGTTGCCCGGCGGTCGCATGGATGAAAAGCCGGTGATCAAGGTCACCCTCGACGGCTTCTGGATCGATGCATGCGCCGTCACTAACGCCGATTATCGGAAATTCACCCAAGCCACCGGTTACAAGACCATCGCCGAGCGGCCCATTGATTGGGAGGAAATCAAAAAAACCGTGGAGCCCGGCA
>JBEDKU010000628.1:0-4570 GCA_041172045.1 Verrucomicrobiota bacterium
AGCCCGGGCGGCGGCGGCGTTTCGGTTGTCGGAGGAGTTTCGGTTTTTTTACAGCCTGCAGGCAGCAAAGTCACCAAGACGAGCAGGCAGGCGAGACGAGGAACGGGAGTGGGCATTTTGACGGGCTGTTTTAATCCTGAGGGTTCTGGTGTGAAAGCGCGTCCGCTGGAAATGATCGCTTGCCAGCGCGCGCGGCATTCTTTCGCCATGCGGGCGGTGACTTCGGGAAACTTGGTTTGCGCGTCGGTGGTCTCGCCGGGATCGGCGGCGATGTCGTAGAGCGCGGCTTGGCCGGGTTATGGGTTCTCTTTGCTTGCGGCCGGTTCCCCCGGCGGCGGAGGATTAAAAGCGCGTCCGCTTTGGACGATCATCTCCCAGCGGTGGTTGCAATCCAGGGCCATGCGCGTGGCTATATCTGGGAATTGCTCCTGCACATCGGTGCGTTCGCCTGGATCTGCCTGGATGTCGTAGAGGGCGCATTTTCCACCGGGCAGCGCTTGGTATTTGAAGCGTGGACCGCGCAGGGTGAGGTGATGGTCCTCAAAAAGCCGATCGGCGGCGGTGGCGATATCGGATGCGGGTGCGCCCGGCCCGGCGATGGTCATGCGAAACAAATCGGGGCGCTTGGTGCCGGCGGAGGCATCCTCCAGCGATGCCAGCAGGCTCACGCCGCTGAAGGGCAGGTGCGGCGTCGCACTGGCGTCAATTTTTGCCAAATCTAGCAAGGTGGGCAGCACGTCCTCGACTCCGGCGAGTTGAGTGCGCTCGCCGGGTGCAATGCGCCCAGGCCAGCGCATCAATAGCGGCACGCGGATGCCATTTTCCCAGACCTGCGCCTTTTGCCCGCGTAGGTTTGCCACGTTGCGCTGCTTCCAGTCGGCATCCCCGGCGAGTGCTTCCGGGCTCAACTTTTTCGATTCTGGACTGGACGGGCCGTTGTCGCTGAGAAAAACGACGATGGTGCGCTCGTCTTGGCCGGTTTCCCGCAACGCATCCAGCAGGCGACCGATGCCGGCGTCCATTTGCGCAATGCTGCCATAGCAAGCGGCGAGGTTCGCCGAGCACCCTTGCGCCACGAATGGCGCGCTGTATTTATCATCACAAACCCACGGCATATGCGGGATGATGTAGGCCAGCGAGATGAACCACGGCCGCTCACGATGTTCGCGGATGTAGCGGAGTGTATGCTCCGTCCAGAGATCAGCTGTCCAGCCTTGACCACGCTCGCTGTTCTTGGGTTTCCACATCATCGGGTCGCGGTGTTCATAGCCGGAGCCGCACAGATAATCCTCCCACCCGAAGGCCGTGGGCTGGCTCTTGCCCACTCTGGCACTATCGAGCTTGCCGACATGCAGCGTGCGATAACCAGTCGCCTTAAAAAATGCCGGCATCCGCACTTCGTCTTCGCGCAGGTTCGCTCGCGGCGGCACCCCCCAGACGCCCGTGAGCAAATGATCGCGCCCTGTTAACAAGGCGGCACGAGTGGGCGAGCAGGCGGGCGCCACGATGAAGTTCCGGTAAACCGCCGACTCGGCCGCAAGACGGTCAAGGTTCGGCGTCAGCACCAGCGGATTGCCGGTGAAGCCAAAGTCGCCGAAGCCCTGGTCGTCCGCGATGATGAGCAGGACGTTGGGCGTGGCCTCGGCACCCCAAACGGGATGGGCGCTGCAGAGGGCCAGAAATGACGCGAGGATGAGCAGGTGTTTCATGACAAAGGGTATCTCGTGGTTGAAAAGGTAGAAGAGCAGGGCCGCGGATGGATTTTTAACGCGTCTTGGATTTGGGCTGAGATCGGTAAAGTGATCCGTTGGATCGTTTTACAGCGGGGCGGTGATGAAGGGAGCCAGTGGCAGGCCGCTGGCGTCGCGAAGGTTTTGCTCGGGCCAGTTTTTCCAAGCGTAGCTGACGGTGACGGCCCCCTGCAGCGTGGTGGGCACCATCACGACGATGGCGTCGCCCTCAATGCGGGCGTCGGCCGGGATGGCGGCGCCGTCGGCGCCGACCACTGCAAAACCCGCGGGGGCGGCGCCGTCACGAGTGGAGAGCGCGCCGGTGTGGATGAGGGTGATGCGAATCGCGCTGCCAGTGCGGGCGGCGGACAGGTAGCGTGGGCCTTGGTCCGCGAGCGACGCCTCGTTGTAAACGAGCTTGCGGGCCACCAACGCGGCGCGTTCTCCCACGGGTTGTTTGTGCGTGGGATGGATGTTGTCGCGATCGCCTAGATCGAGCGTCACAACTAGGGCGGTGGCAGGCACACGGGCACACACGGCGGCCTGTCGCGCACGCATCTCGGGCCAGTCTGCCCATTTTGAGGGCGAGTTGTAACCGGGGAGTTGTATGATCAAAAACGGCAAGGCGGGTTCGCGAAAACCGGCTCGCCAGCGCTCGATCAGCAGAGGTAATAGGTCGGCGTAGCGTTTGGCGGCGTCGGTATTGGCGGCATTGGCTTCACCTTGATACCAGACCACGCCACGCAGGGCGAAGGGTTGGAGCGGGGCGACTTTACCGTTAAACAGAACGGACGGGAGATTGTGGGGCTTCACCCCGACGGGCTCTTCCACCAGCGACTTATCCAGCGCAGGGACAGGCTGGCCGGCGGCTTTGGCGGCGTCGGCCTGTTGCTGCCAGGTGGCCTTGGCGGCCAACCACGCGGTTTTTTTCTCTAGGCTCTGGGCGACGGCAGCGCGGTAAAACCGGGCCCCGACAAGGCCAGCGGGGAGTGACTCCAGTGAGGCGAGATCGATCCAGGATTCGATCCCGGTCCCGCCCATGGCGGTGTGAATGAGGGCCACGGGTACGTTTTTCTCCAAGTGCGGCTGCAGGGCCTCGGCAAAGTAGAAGCCCACCGCTGACCACTTGCCGACCGAAGCAGGCGTGGCCGTTTGCCATTTGCCACCCTTCACGTCTTGGGCCGGTTGGTCGGCTGCACCTTCAAAGGGCAACTGGGCAAACGCACGTAGCCATGGGTAATTGGCGCGGGCTTTCGCCGCCACGGCTTCGGCGGACTGGTCCACCGACCAGCCCATGTTGGACTGGCCGGCGAGCAGCCAGACATCGCCGATGAGAACGTCGCGTAGCCGGCGGGTTTCGCTGCCCGCTTGGATGATCAATTCGCGTCCGCTGTCAGAGGCAGGTTGCGCGGGCAGCTGGGTTTCCCAACGTCCGTCGACTCCGGCGGTCGCGTCCGCCTTGAATGCGGCGAACTCCACCGCGACGCGGGCACCGGGCTCGGCCCAGCCCCACACCGGGATGGCGCGGTCGCGTTGCAGGACCATCTGGTCGCCAAACACCGAGGCCAGTCGAAGTTCGGCCTGCGCGGAACCGCAGAGAACTCCCAGCACACAAAAAAGTGACCCGATGGGTTTCAAGGGGATTTCAAATTGGATCTATCCGGAACCGCCGGGGCGGCGGTGGACTTTTTGTAGCGTTGCGGCAGCAGTTCCTCGACCCGGGCCTGCATCTGCATCTGGCGCTCCGGATTTTGCCGGACCACATTGGTGTGTTGGCCAAGATCATCGGCCAGAGAGTAAAGCTGCTGTTGCGGAGCGTCCGCCTTGGTTTGCCCTTTTTCATCAAGGTCGCCGTTGACGAATCCCATGTTCTGGTAAGAGACGCTCCAGGGCCTTGGGCTAAGTTCTGGCACCGATTTGCCGCCCGAGCCTTGCGCCGGAATGTAAATCCAATCGCCTTGGCGTAGCGCGAATCCATCCGTGCCGAGAAAAACGGTCTCGGTGCGCTTGGCAGGCGCTTGCTGCGGGTCCAGGAGTGCCGCTAGTTCGCTGGCACCATCGGGCGAGGAGCCTTCGGGCAAGGGGACGCCTGCCGCTTCGGCCAGCGTGGCCATGATGTCCACTTGGGTAAAGAGCTCCTTTCGCACGACACCTTGGGGAATCTTGGACGGCCAACGGACGAGAAACGGCACGCGGTGGCCACCTTCCCACACGTCCGTCTTCTGGCCCAGCAAATCGCCGTTGGAGCGATGCCCGGCGTTGAGCGCCTCTTGGTGATAGACGCCGCCATTATCGCTGGTCAGCATCACTAGCGTATGATCCTCCATGCCGTGCTGCTTCAATCCATCGAGCACTTTCCCTACACAAAAATCCAGTTGCTGGACAAAGTCGCCGTAATTCCCGGCTCGGCTTTTCCCCTTAAAATCCGTATCGGGAGTGAGCGGCACATGCGGTGCGGTAAAGGCGAGATACATGAAGAAGGGCTTCTCCGCAGATTGCCTGACAAAGTAATCCACCGCTTTATCTGCTAGTATCAGGTCAATGCGCTCGGCCGGTCGTGCAGCTTGGGCCGCCATCCCGCCGCGCATCGTTCCGTGTACCCCTTTGGATAAGTCCATTTTGATGGGATCGGCGGCATCCAGACCCACTACCAGGTGATTCTCCACAAAGACCAAGGGCGGTTCGTTGTGGCTCTTCGGCGTGCCGAAAAAGTAATCAAAGCCCACTTCCAATGGCCCGGGTTTCAATTCGCTGTTCCAGTCAGGTTCGGGAAGGGTCCGCCCAAACCCGCTGTGCCACTTTCCCAGTGCGACGGTGTTGTACCCGCCAGACTTTAAGAG
>JBEDKU010000629.1:0-8738 GCA_041172045.1 Verrucomicrobiota bacterium
GCCCTGAGGTCATCGGGTTCAAGGCCCGGTTAGTCAGCGAGGATGTCGGCCTCGGTGGAGTCGCCGCTGAGGAGGAGGGACCTTACTGTCCCTCTCTTCGGGCGGCGTGAGTAAGAGACGACAATAAGGTCGTCGCTCCTCATCTGCCTTTCTGCAGCGCGAAGAATTGAGGACCCTCCCATCGACTCAGCAGCCGTGGAGGTCGAGGGTGTCGCCGTGGAGGGTTTTGACGCGCTGGCCCATCTTCTTTTGGATGAGCTGGAAGTGGGCCATTTCGTCTGGGCCGACGAGGGAGATGGCGTGGCCGGGGGAGTTGGCGCGGCCGGTGCGGCCGATGCGGTGGAGGTAGTCTTTGGGCGAGCGGGGGAGTTCGTAGTTGATGACGCAGGGCAGGGAATCGATGTCGATGCCGCGGGCGAGCAGGTCGGTGGCGACGAGCACCCGCAGCTCGCCGGCCTTGAACTGGCGCAAGGTGTCCCGCCGGGTCTGCTGGCTCAGCTTGGAATGCACGGCCGCGGCGTGGATGCGGTTCTTGAGCAGCTTGTTGACGATGGCGTCCGCCTTGATGGTGGAGGAGGCGAACACGAGAACCTGCTTCAAATCCCCGGTCTTGATCAGGTAGCGCAGCAAGGGTCCCTTCTTCTCCTCCGCGACCAGATAGCCTAACTGGTTGATCAGCGCGACCTCGTTCGTCGCGGCGGTGATCTCGATGACCCGCGGGTCGCGCAGGATCAAGCGCTGGATGTGATCGAGATTTGCGCTGAGCGTGGCGGAGAATAACAGATTCTGACGTTTCGGCGGGAGCAGCGCCAGGATGCGGTCCACCTCGTCCTTGAATCCGAGGTTCAGCATCTTGTCCGCCTCGTCGAGCACCAGCGTGGCGATGGATGATAGACGCACCGCGTTCTTATCCACCAGTTCCAACAACCGGCCCGGAGTCGCCACCAGGATGTCCACCGCCCCGACCGCCTGCATCTGCGGGTTGATCGAAACGCCACCGGACACCGCCAGGCAGACCGGCCTCGCGGGCAGCGCGGGGATGAAGGTTTGGAAAACCTGCCGCACCTGGTCGGCCAGCTCGCGCGTCGGCACCAGCACCAGCACCGTAGGCTCGCGGTGGCGGGACGCTTGCAGGTTGTGCAGGATCGGCAGCACGTAACCCGCGGTTTTTCCCGAGCCGGTCTTGGCGATTCCCAGCACGTCACCGCCGTCGATGACCGCCGGGATCACTTCCTTCTGAACCGGCGTCGGCATGGAATAACCCTCCGCCGCGATTGCCTTCAGTAAATGCGGAGAGAGTCCGAGTGCGGAAAACGACATGGCCGGTATTGGATGGGCGGACGCTCGCGAATAGCAAGACCGATGAGCACCTCGAACATGAGATGAGACCCACGAATGGCACGTCTTGTGCTCCCCTTCGCGGTTGCACGCCAGCCTGGCGTGATCCCACCGCCGCAGGATGTTGCGGTCCGTTTCCACTCCTTGAACACCATGCGCTGCCTCACGAATTCCGAGATGAACAAATGGCTGGCCGGACAAGGGATGCACCACCAACCGCTGGACTGTGGTGTGCCCGTCGCCGGTGATTTTCCAATCCCCGCCGAGCGCCGAAGTCGCCTGATGCTGGCCGACTACCTCGCCGACCTGCTTTCCAAGGACGGCAACAAGCTGTTGGAAATCCTACCCGGCCCGCAACGACAGAACGAGGAGTGGGCGTTGATCGACCGCTTCCGCGCGGCTCACGACGAGACGCGGCCGCTCATCACCGCCCCGGGACATCTTTTCAAAAGCGCGGATCGCCGCGAGTTCCGCAGCCTGCTCGCCCAGTTGCTTGGATCCGAAGACGGCTGGTCCTTTTACATCTACTCGGCACCCTCCCACACCACGCTGCTGATCCATGACCGGATCGAAGTGTGGTCGCCGAAAAAGGGCGTGCGCAACGAACTCGGCCGCCACCTCGCGCCATCCCAGGCGGCGTAAGGGGCATGGACGTCTCGTCCATGCATTCGTCGGGACGAGACGTCCCGACCCCTTATGTTGATTCCTCCGCCGAGAGTTCCCGCAGCTTGTCGAGATACGCGTTCTTCGGCCGCGGCTTCACCGGCCGCGGCTCTTCGGCTAACATGCCGGTGACACGTTGTTTGCTCTCGCCGATGAGCTCCTCGATGAGATCCGCCTCCGGCAGATTTTTCCAATATCGCTTCGGCATCTCCGTCTGCATCGCCTTCACCTTGAGCCGCGCGGGATTGAAGATGCTGCGGTAGTAGGTGCGCCACGCCGCTTCGAGCGCGTCGGGATTTTCCACCGGATTGCTCGGAATTCCCGGAGTGAATGTCAGCAGCTCGCCGTTCCAATGCGCGCAGCCCTTCGGCGTGAAGATGCTCCAGTCCATGTTGGCAAAGCGCTTTTTGAAAAACGGCGCGCCGGCCGCGACGATGAAATGATCCGGCTCGAACCACGCCGCGTAGCGCTCGCGGCCGTCATGCTCGTCGATCAGCTTGAAGCGCACGAACGCGTGCATCTTGTGAATCTCGCGACGCACGTTTTTCTCCAGATTCCGCGCCGCCGCCATGTCCGGGTCGCTCGCGATCGCCAGCAAATGCCGCTCGCCGCCGCGGACGACGCGCCACAGAATCCGATAGAGCAACGCCCACCGCCCGGGCTCGCGGTGGCAGGCGACGGATTGCGCCAGCTCGACAAACGCGGCCGGCACTTTCAGCGGCGCCGAGGCCGGCGGCTCCTCGCGGACCATGGAGGAAAATAGGCCGCCCGCCGGCTCCCAAAGCACGTCGGACGGCGGAACGCCCTCTTCCAGCAAGCCCCGCGCGGCATCCCGCCACGAGGTGAAATCAGTCCCCGGATCAACGCATCTCATCGGCGGAAAACAGTTCGAGTTGCGCGGGTTTCGGCACGAAGCGGGCGCGCAGCGCGTCCGAGTCGAGCAGGTAGCTGGCCGGATTGTGATCCTCCGTTTTCAGAAACGGCTGCACTTTGGATAGGGAAACCCGCAGCCGCGCGAGGTCCGCCAGGCGGATGCGCGTGAAGCGGCGGATTTGTAAAATACGCTCCACGTTCCGCACGCCGAGGCCGGGCACGCGCAGCAGCACTTCGCGACTCGCTGTCTGAATATCGACCGGGAAATCCTGCCGGTTGCGCAGGGCCCACGCGAGTTTCGGATCAAGCTCCAGATCCAGGTTCGGCGTCTCAGGCGAGAGGATTTCCGAGGTCTTGAACCCGTAAAACCGCATCAGCCAGTCCGCCTGATAGAGCCGGTGCTCGCGGAGCAGCGGCGGCGCCTTGAGCGGCAGCAGGCTCGATGGCTCCGGGATCGGGCTGAACGCGGAATAATACACGCGGCGCATCTTGTAATTCCCGTAAAGATCGTCCGACCGCGCGAGGAAATCCGCGTCGGTGGAAGTGTCCGCGCCGACGATGACCTGCGTGCTCTGGCCGGTGGCGTGGCGGACTTTTTTGTCGCCGTTTTTGCGGCGTTCGCTCGCTTCATCCAGCTTGTTGCGGATGCGCCCCATCGCGTGCTGGGTGCGGACGATGCTTTTTTCCGGCGCGAGCACATCGAGCGACTTCTGCGTCGGCAGCTCCAGGTTGATGCTGATCCGGTCGGCGTAGCGCGCGGCGATTTCAATCAACTCCGGCGACGCTTCCGGGATGGTTTTCAAATGGATGTAGCCGCGGAAATCGTGAACTTCCCGCAACGTGCGGGCGACGTCGATGACCATTTCCATGGTGTAATCCGCGTTCCGGATGATGCCGGAGCTGAGGAACAGGCCCTCGATGTAATTCCGTTTGTAGAAATCCAGCGTGAGTTTCACCACCTCCTCCGCCGTGAACGCCGCGCGCCGGACGTTGCTGGACCGGCGGTTGATGCAGTAGTGGCAGTCGTAAATGCAGAGGTTCGTGAGCAGCAGCTTGAGCAGGGAAATGCAGCGACCGTCCGGCGCGTAGCTGTGACAGATGCCCGCGCCGCCGGTGGAGCCCACGCCTTTGCCGCCGAGCGAATTTCCGCGGACCGCGCCCGAGCTGGCGCAGGAGGCGTCGTATTTGGCGGCGTCGGCGAGAATGGCGAGTTTCGAATCAAATTCCATCGGTTCAGGCGAACACTAAGTGGCGTTCGCCGGAACACCAGTGCCAATCTCGGGAATCCGCACGGCCACTTCATCGCCGACGCTCAGGGCGAGTTCGTCGAGCTGTTTGCGCGAGAGCTCGATGTCGAGAAACTGGCCGTCGCCGCGCTTGACCGTCAGCGTGGCGATGGGTCCGGCGGAAAATAAGTGCTGCACCCGGGCGAGCGAGTCGGTGGTGGGGTCGAATTCAGCGGCGAAGAGCACTTCGATTTCATGCGGTCGCACGTAGGAGACATCGTGCGGGTCATGCAGCTTGTTGACGTTGCCGAGGAACTCATAAACGAAGGGGCTGCGCGGGTGGTCGTAGACGGTTTGCGGATCGCCGACCTGCTCGATGCGGGCGTTGCGCATGACGACGACCTGGTCGGCGAGTTCGAGCGCTTCCTCCTGGTCGTGCGTGACGAAGAGCGTGGTGAGGCCGATTTCATCGTGGAACTGCCGCAGCCAACGGCGCAGGCTTTTGCGGACCTGGGCGTCGAGCGCGCCGAAGGGTTCGTCTAGCAGGAGCACCTTCGGCCGGATCGCCAGTGCCCGGGCAAGGGCGACGCGCTGGCGCTGGCCGCCGGAGAGTTCGTGCGGTCGGCGCTTGTCGAGGCCTTCGAGCTTCACCAGCTTGAGAAGCTCGGAAACGCGGTCGTGGATTTCCGATTTGGCGGGTCGTTGAGACCGCGGCAGCACGCTGAGACCGAAGGCGATGTTCTCGGCGATGGTCATGTGACGGAACAATGCATAGTGCTGGAAAACGAAGCCAACGCCGCGCCTTCCGGCGGGGATCTCGCTGACATCCTCGCCATGGAAAGCGATTTTTCCATTGCCAGGATCGGCGAATTCCAGCCCGGCGACGATGCGCAGCAAGGTGGTTTTCCCCGAACCGGATGGTCCTAGCAGCGCGGTCAGCGAACCGTCCGGGACTTCCAGCGAAATGTTCTCAAGCGCTGCATAAGTGCCGAAGGTCTTGTTAATGGATTTGATCGATATGGACATGGGAGAAATGAGTTATTTGTGACCGGATAGATGTTCTACGAGGCTCTTCATGCCGAGAGTGACGAGTGCGAGAAGCGCGAGCAAGGTGGCGCAGGCGAAGGCGGCGCTGAATTGATACTCGTTGTAGAGCACCTCGATGTGGAGCGGCAGCGTGTTGGTTTCCCCGCGGATGTGGCCGGAAACGACGGACACCGCCCCGAACTCGCCCATCGCACGGGCATTGCAAAGCAGCACGCCGTAGAAAAGCCCCCACTTTATGTTTGGGAGCGTGACCCGCAGGAAAACCTGCCAGCCCCGCGCGCCGAGCGTGACGGCGGCTTCCTCCTGGTCGCTGCCCTGCGATTCCATCAGCGGGATCAACTCCCGCGCGACGAAGGGAAATGTCACGAACACGGTGGCGATGACGATGCCGGGAAACGCAAAGATGATTTTCGGGTCCGCCAGCCATGCGGATAGGTCCGCGAACAACCACCCCAGCCCACGATGCTCCGCCAGCGAGGCTGTGAACTGCGCGGCGGGCGCGAAGGTCTCGGCCATAGCCGCCGGCGGGAACCAGCCTTTTGAGCCGAAGATCATCACCCACACGAGTCCCGCGATGACCGGCGAGACGGCGAACGGCAGGTCGATGAGCGAGAGCAGGAACGCGCGTCCCTTGAAGCGGTATTTCGTGACTAGCCACGCGGCGGAGACTCCGAACAGCGTGTTGAGCGGCACGGAAATGGCGGCGGCCAGCAAGGTCAGCTTGATGGCGGAGAGCGCCGCCTCTTCGTGCAGCGAGGCGAGAAACACCTCCCAGCCGCGGCGCAACGCTTCCGCGAAGACGGCTCCTAACGGGAGAAGCAGGAACAGGGATAGCACCAGGACGGCGATCCCGACAAGCAGGACTCGAACGAACGGAGATTCGGTGGTTGCGGAGCGATGGGCCATGGTTTTAGCGGTGCTGCCAGTCGAGCCGGCGTTGCAGGAGATTGATGAGGAAGAGCAGCGCGAAGGACACCAGCAGCATCGCGGAGGCGATGACGGCGGCGGCCTCGTATTTGAATTGCTCGAGCTGCGCGACGATGAGCAGCGGCAGGATTTCCGTTTTCATCGGCAGATTTCCCGAGATAAAGATGACCGATCCGTATTCGCCGATGGCCCGGGCGAAGGCGAGGGTGAAGCCGGTGATGAGCGCGGGCACCAGCAACGGCAGGATCACCCTCCGGAAAACCGTCCAGCGGTTCGCGCCAAGCGTGGCTGCGGCTTCCTCGATTTCCGCGCCCAGATCTTCCATCACCGGTTGGAGTGTTCTCACCACGAATGGAAAGCCGATGAAGGTGAGGGCGATGAAGACGCCGATGGGACTATAAGCCGCGCCCTTGGCCGCGAGATCCTCCACCTGACCGCCGAGCCAACCGGTCGGTTGATAGGTCGTCTGGACCCACGTCGCGGCTTGCGAGATGTATTGGCCGATCCAGCCGTTAGGGGCGTAGATTTGTGTCAACGTGATGCCCGCGACGGCGGTGGGCAGGGCGAAGGGGAGGTCCACCATCGCGTCCAACATCCTTCTGCCGGGAAACTCATAGCGCACGAGCACCCACGTCACCAGCAGCCCCAGCACCATGCTCACCAAGGCGGCGGCGGCACTCGCGCCGAAGGTGAGTTTGGTAGCGGCGATGACCCGGGGAGTGGTGAGCAGGTTCCACCATTCGTCGAGGCCAAGGCCCGCCGCCTTGATGAACAAGGCGGCGAGGGGGATGAGGATGATCAGGCTGAGATAGGTGATGGAGAACCCCATCGACAGCCCGAATCCGGGGATGACGCGTCGTTTGGACATGGATGGTTAGTTAGCGGTTGCCGTAAACCTGGTCGAAAGTGCCGCCGTCGTCGAAGTGGGTCTTCTGCGCCTTGGCCCAGCCACCGAAGTCCTTGTCGATGGTGACAAGGTTGATTTTGGGAAAGTTCCGCGACCACTTCTCGAGGGCTTTCGCATCGCGGGGGCGATAGAAGTGCTTGCCGGCGATGTCCTGGGCCTCGGCACTGTAGAGGTAGGTGAGGTAGGCCTTCGCCAGTTCTTCGGTGCCGTGTCTTTTCGCATTCTTCTCAACCACCGCGACCGGCGGCTCGGCGAGAATGCTGATCGACGGAATGACGATCTCGGTCTTGCCGGGGAATTCCTTCTCGATCGGGTGCGCTTCGTTTTCCCATGATAGGAAAATGTCGCCGATACCGCGCTGGGCGAAGGTGGTGGTGGAGCCGCGGGCGCCGGTGTCGAGCACGGGCACGTTCTTGAAGAGCGCGCCGATGAATTCCTTCACCTTTTTCTCATCGCCGCCGAATTTCCGTGCTGCGTAGGCCCAGGCGGCGAGGTAGTTCCAGCGCGCGCCGCCCGAGGTCTTCGGGTTGGGCGTGATGACCTTGACGCCGGACCTAACGAGATCGTCCCAGTCCTTGATGCCCTTCGGATTTCCCTTCCTCACCACGAAGACGATGGTGGAGGTGTAGGGCGAACTGTTATCCGGCAGCTTGGCCTGCCAGTTCTTGGGCAGCAGGTTCGCCTGCGTGGCGATGCTGTCGATGTCGCCGGAGAGGGCGAGGGTGACGACATCGGCGCTGAGGCCGTCGATGACGGAGCGCGCCTGCTTGCCGGAGCCGCCGTGGGATTGTTTGACGGTGAGGGTCTTGCCGGTTTGCTGTTTCCACTGCTTGGCGAAGGCGGAGTTGAACTCCTGGTAGAACTCCCGGGTGGGATCATAGGAAACGTTGAGCAGTTCGTCCGCGAAGACGCTGGAGGCGAGGAGTGATGAGAGGAGTGCGAGTCGTTTGAACATTTTCATGGGAAATGGAATTTGAGTTGAATTCGGGGTTGATATTAGAAAGAGAAGCGGATGCCGGTGAGCAAGGTGTAGCCGTCGTAGGAATCGCCATTTTCGCTATCGAGCCGTGCGTATTCGGCACCGGCCATGAGCTTCAGCTTGTCGCCGTAGATGAAGTACTGGGCTCCGCCGTAGATCGCTTGGTAGGAGTCGCCGAGTCCTTTGTTGGACGCGACCTTGCGCTCGTATCTGGATTGGCCCTGCACGCCGAGCGGGCCTTCACTGTTGGCGTAGGAATAACGGCCGACGAGTTGGAGTTTTTTGGGAATGATGTCGTAGGCCGGCTGGATGTAGAATCCGAACACGTCGCTGTTGTCGCCATCCCCGCCGCTCGCGGAGAACGCTTCGATGACGGCACCCGCGTAACCTTCCTTGACGGAAAACGTGGCGCTGACGATGTCGTCATATTTTCCTAACACGAGATCGCCCGTCTCGCGCTCGCTGTGGAGCCAGTCGAGGCGGAAGTCGGCTTTTTCCAAATCGAGAAGATGTTTAAAGTCATATCCCGCGCCGAGCGTGTAGGAAGTTCCGCCATCGAGGTCGCCGAACTCGCCGTCACCGAATGATCCGCTGCCGCCGGTGTTGTTGGGCGTGTCGTTCGAGTAGACGCCGGCACGCCATGACCAGGCATCGGTGGTTCCCTCGACAGTTAGCCCGGTGGCGCGGTTGATGCCGAGCTGGTTGAAAATCTGCGAGCGTTCGAAGGTGGGCATGGAGTTGGAGGACTCCAGCCAATCGAACTGGCCGATCAGTGGTT
>JBEDKU010000630.1:0-3105 GCA_041172045.1 Verrucomicrobiota bacterium
CCTGGGTCTTAAAATCGACAGTTGGAACAAAAACAAAATCTAAATTGAACACGACTATGAAAACGAACCAATCAGCACTCGTCGCCGCCGCACTCATCGGCTTGGCGACCATCGGCTCCAATCGCGTCTTCGCCGAGACCGAGCCTAATAATTCCCCCGAGACGGCCAATCCACTGATAGTCCCGCTCACGACGAACGGCACCGGTGTGACGGTTTCGGGCAAACTCAGGGCGGGCAACACCACTCCCATCCCCCCGGATCGGGATGTGTTCGTCTTCACGAACCTGCACAAATTCACGTCGTTCCAGGTCAAAATACAATTCACGGGTATCGACGGCGCGGAAACAGCCAGCTGGGCGATATCTGACGCGACGACCTCGCTGAAAGGCGGCCTTAGCAACAGCACGGTGAACGAAGTGGTTCCCGCACCTGCCGCCGGTGTTCCCTTGTTCGTCGCGGCGATCGATTACCCTGGCCTTACCTCGGCAAGCGGCGAGGGCGATTATACGATTGAAATCATCGGCATCGCCGGGGTGGACCCGATAGCGGAGGCCGTGGCGGTCGCCGTGGCAGCCGCAAATGCAGAGGCGGCCAAAGCTTTGGAAGCCGCAATCGCCGCAGGAATCCTGGCGGTGGAAGAGGCAAAAGCAGCGGGAGCCAAAGCGGTGGCCGAAGCCATCGCAGCCGGAGAGGCCAAAGCCATCGCAGCCGCCAAGGCGGCAGTGGACAAAGCACTGGCGCGCGTAGCAAAGGAAGCGGAAATCGTCAGGCTGACGGCGGCGGTAACCAAGGCGAAAAAAGCCTACGCCAAGGCCAAAACACCGAGCAACAAACGCAAGTTGAATAAAGCGACCGCCGACCTCAGCAGGGCCAAAGCTCTGCTTGCGGCGTTGTGAGCGGAGCCCGTTGAATCAAGCCGTGGCAGTGCTCCATTCACTTGGGCAAATGCCCGGTGGAATTCGATGGATTCAATCAATTCAAAACCTCCGCCCATACAAGGGTGGAGGTTTAAAACCGTTCCGGATTCCCTGCATGTTCGCAAAGTTTCCAATATGAAGATCATCACGCGACAGTCACTTCCGATGTTCGCGCTGGGATTAATGTTAGGCGCGGGTATCGTGCAGAGCGGATGGCTCCTGCGGGACCCCCCTCAGCCTGAGTTGGCCCAGCCCGACTTCCCTTCAACGGCAACCCGCAACTCCCGTTCCTCCTCACCCAAATCGTCTTCCCGCACCCATTCCCGGGGCAACGATTCACTCGAGGAAAAGGCGCGCTTGCTTGCCGCGGTGGCCCCCTCGAAAGCATGGCGGCAATCGCTCGATATGACGAATTTTCCCGATCGCCTGGCCTACGTGACCGGACTGATGCGGGAGTGGGGCAGAAAGGATCCCGTTACCGCGCTCAAAATGGCGGCCGACCTGCCCGCGGGGATTCTCAAGCAGGATGCAACGGGTGCCGCCTGCGCGGGGTGGGCCTCGCTACAGCCCGAAGCCGCGGCAAGCTGGGCCACCACTCACCTGAGTGGGCCTCTGGCCGGAGAAGCCTTCAGTTTCATTGCCGAGGAATGGGTCGCCAACAGCCCCACCGCGGCGGCGGAATGGGTGGCGACCCTGCCCCAGGGAGCGCTTGCCGAGGGCGCGACGAACGCGGTCATCGAGGCATGGGCGGAAAGCGATCCTCAAGGCGCGACAAAATGGATCGATTCATTGCGCGATCCCGAGCGGAGGATCGCCGCGCTCGCCACGCTGGCGGCGGATTGGTGCGCGCAATCGCCTGAGGAAGCCGCCAAATGGGTCGCCACCCGGTTGAAAAATCCCGAAGGAGGAGACCTTGTCGAAGCGCTCATCAGCGAATGGGGGGCGCAAGATCCGCGCGCCGCGTCGCGCTGGCTGATGACCCTGCCAGGCGATGTCCAGAGTTCTGCCACCGTGCCCCTGATCTCGCGGTGGGCCGACAGCGACCCGCAGGCCGCCGCCGGGTGGGTGAGACAACTCCCCGAGGGAGACCCAAGGCGGGAGGGCATCCCGGCGCTTGCATCCTCGTGGGCGAACTCGGAGCCGGAAAAGGCGATCGCCTGGGTGCTCACGTTGCCCGATTCCCCCGAGCAGGCTGAGGCTTTGGATGATGCCGTCAGGACTTGGACGAGCATCGCGCCTGCCGCCCTGTCCGCATGGTTAGAACAACAGGCTCCAGGCGAGGCCTCGGATGAAATCAGGACAGTTGCGGCAGGGATGCTGTTGGAATCCCGACCGCAGGACGCACTCGCCATGGCGGCTGGAATTTCAAACCCCGTCCAGAGGGATGCTTCACTTGGCGAGTTTCTAAGCCGCTGGGGGAAAAAGGATTCCGCAGCCGCCCGGAAATGGGTTGCCGCGGCGGGCCTGCCGCCAGCGGTCAGCCAGCGAGCGGGGCCGCCTTCTTCTAGCCGATGATTTCCACCGGCGCGTCCGGCAGCGCCTTGAGAAAGGCCTGGCCGTAGCGTTTTGTTAAAATCCGGTTATCCAGAATGCACACCAGCCCCTTGTCGCGCTCGGTGCGGATCAGGCGGCCGACGCCCTGGCGCATTTTCAAAATCGCTTCCGGCACCGAGTAGTCCATGAACGGATTCCCGCCCGCCGCCTCGATGGCTTCCAGCCGCGACGCCGTGAGCGGATGATCCGGCACCGCGAAGGGCAGGCGCGTCACGATCACGTTGGACAGGGCCTCGCCCGGCACATCCACGCCGGTCCAGAAACTATCCGTTCCGAACAAGACGCTGTGCACGTCGTTGCGGAATTCCTCGATCATCTTGTGCCGCGGCATGCCGTCGCCCTGCATGAAAACCCGCCAGCCCTGCGTCCGGAAAAAATGCTCCAAGCGCTGCCCCGCGTCGCGCATCGTGCGGTAGCTGGTGAACAAGACGAAGGCCCGGCCATCACTCTCTAACACAGACTGGCGGATACCCTCCGCCAGCAGCTCGTCGTAGCGCGGCGTCCCCGGATCGGGCACGGATTTGTAGATTCGGATCTTCATCTGCCGCTGATAGTCGAAGGGACTGCCGATGCACAGCGCCCGCGCGTTTTCCGCTCCCACGCGGCCGCGGAAATAGCCGAGCTTCGGGTCCCC
>JBEDKU010000631.1:0-3835 GCA_041172045.1 Verrucomicrobiota bacterium
TTTCACACCGGGAAACACGTCGATGATCGTGCGGACGAAAGCGTCCCGTGCGGCGTCGTCCAGGCTCGTCCACCAGGCGGCGGCCTGCTCCAGTTGGTCCGGCGAGTAGTCCGCAGCCGCCCCGGCACGGTTGAGCGCGTGGATTTCAAACGCGGCGAAGCGCACCGGATCATAGTGCATGCTCTCCGATCCGTCCGGGAGGACCCAGCGCATGTCGGTGCGCACCCAGTCGAGCACCGGCATGAAGTTGTAAATGACCGTGTGGATTCCCTCCGCCGCCAGGTTGCGCAGCGTGATTTGATAATTTTCAAACAGCCGCTGCAGATCGCCGCGCCCGGTCTTGATGTCCTCGTGGACCGGCACCGACTCCACGGCGGCCCACCGGAGGCCGTCGGCTTCGATCATCCGCTTCCGTTCGCGGATCGCCTCGCGCGGCCAGACCTCGCCATAAGGAATCTGATGGAGCGAGGTGAAAACCGCCGTCGCCCCCGCTTGCCGGATGTAAGCCAGAGGCACCGGATCCCCTGGGCCGAACCAGCGGAAGCCCTCCTCCAGAAAATTCAAATCCGATCCGCACGCAGTCATCATCAGACTCCGGAAAAAGCGACAAATCCGCCGTCCACCGCCAGCACGGTGCCGGTCACGAACTGCGACGCGTCCGCGAGCAGATAGTGCAGCGCGCCGTGCAACTCATCCGCCTGGCCGAAGCGGCCGAACGGCGTGTTGCTGATGATCGTGTGGCCGCGGTCGGTGAGCGATCCGTCCTCATTGGTCAGCAGCCGGCGGTTTTGCTCGCCGAGGAAAAATCCGGGCATCACCGAGTTCACGCGCACCTTGCCGCCGGTGCGTTTCGCCATGTCCACGGCCAGCCAGCGGGTGAAGTTGTCCACGCCGGCCTTCGCCGCCGAGTAGCCGACCACGCGCGTCACCGCCTGCGGCGAGGAGACCGACGAGTAGTTGATGATGGATCCGCGGCCGCCTGCGATCATCGCCGGCGTGAAGACCAGGGATGGCAATACCGTGCCATGCAAATTCAAATCCACGACCTGTTGGAACGATTCGAAATCGAGATCGGAAAAGCTCTTGTCCGGCGGGATCGTCGCGCCCGGCATGTTGCCGCCCGCGCCGTTCACCAGTCCGTCGATGCTGCCCCATTTCGCGAGCACCGCGTCCCGCGCCTGCTCCAGTGCCGGGCGGTCGAGCACGTCCGCGACGAGGCCGATGCACTGGGCGGCCGGCGTGATGGCGATGCACTTGGCGAGCGCGGCGTCGAGTTTTGCCTGGCTGCGGCCGAGGAAGGCGATGCGCGCGCCCTGGGCTGCCAGATAGTCGGCGGCGGAGCCCGCCAGGGCGCCGGTGGCTCCGGTGATAACGAAGACGCGGTCGGTGAGGTCGAATAGGTTTTTCATGAAGGTAAGAGGAATGCCCTGCGCAGCGAACGCGGCGGCCGATTTCCGGTCAAGTGGATTCATAAGCGCGGCATCAGTCGCATTGGACCACCTGGCGCCGCATGGATGCGTGAGAAATTGAAATCCTTCCCTTGCCAAGTCCGGCAAGGCCCGTTACGCATTCCGGCCTCAGCGCATGCGCACTGGTCCCGTGGTCCAATGGATAGGACGATGGCCTCCGAAGCCGTAGGTAGTGGTTCGATTCCACTCGGGACCACTCTTTCAAAAGCAACGCTAAATCCTTGAAAACAATGGGTTACAGTAAATGGCGAGTTGCTAGGGAATCGCTCCGGACGCCATGAAATGGCATCAAATTGAAGCGAAAATCTGCAACCTCACCGCAACACTGCCGTAACTAAGTTGCGTTTAGTGAATGGCTGCCGCCTCAGCACCGGGGAAGGTGTGGCACGGGGGTAGCGATGGCGGTGTGAGTCGCCCGACCTTCCAGCGTGACGAGCGGGTTTCAGCGGTCCGGGTGGAGGGGAGGGGGCTGGCTTTTGTTCATTGCGGTTCTGTCGGCTTTGTTGGGAAGGTAAGGTTTTCCGAATGGATGATCTAGCGGTAAATGGTAGAGAGAGAAGCGGTTGGAAGATCTTGCTAGGCGCGGTGATGTCCTTTTGGGAAAAGAACGACACCATGAAATCAATCAAAGCCATTCTGATCGCGGTTCTCTTCTCGATCTCCGTTGCAACCCTCACAACCGCAGCTCCCCTTCCGGCGGGTAGGTGGATCGCCTTGACCACGGACGGGGACGGATACCTCCACGCCGGCGCGAATTTGAGCATCAGCAAGAGCGGCAAGATCACCGGCAAGGCGATCTACTATAACGGCGCGACTACCCGCATGGTCGGGTTTGTAAGGGGGCGGAAGGTCAGCATGGTCGAAACGGCTTCGGGTTTTCGTTCTACCTGGTCGGGAACCATTAGGACAAACGGCAAGGCTGCGGTCGTCAAAGCTGACACTGGGGTGATTGCCTACGCCGCGAAAGTCACAGCGTCCGTGCCGGAGGCCGGAGTCTATCACGGCAACGACTCATTCGGTGACGGCTTTGCCGCAATGGTTGGAATTGATGGGACTACGACCGTTTATTTTAACGATGGGACCGGCATTTACATGATCAATGGCAGGACAGCAAACGGAAGGACCACGCTTTCAAGTGCCGATGGATCGATCGTCGCCACCGGTGAAATCAGGAACGGCGTGGTGACTGGCAACGGAACGTCTGGAGGGGTTGGTTTCACTTTCTCGGGGCGGTTCCTGTGAAGGGTGTCGATCTGCGTGATGCACACGGAGAGCCCCCGCCAGTTCTTGCCAGCGGCTGTCGCGGAAGTGCCCCATTGGAAATTTCACGAGGGGCGGGTGAATGGGTCCGTTGAAAACGGGCAGCTGGAAACGCGACCGCCCCCCGGGTATCGGCGGCCTTCATTTGTTCAAACAGGTTATCATACTGAGTCGCCGATACTGTAACACGCAGGGCTGGCGGGCGGCGGGCTGTAATTGGCCGGCGTCGGTGCCTCACTGTCGCCGCCACCACGAACGGCGCCTGCTCCGCCGCACTCTCCCAGATCGTCCGCAACTCACAGGCCGCTCCGGCAGGTTTGATCAAGACCGGTTCCGGCAGGCTCAACCTCAACAACGCCGGCACCTACAACGGCGGAATGCTGGTGATGACCGATGCCACCCAGGCCGCCACTTCGATCGCCATTGCATCTAGCGGATCGCTCGGCCTGGTCATTGGCTCGCCTGTCACCGCTGCCAGCGCGGCGGTGAACTTTGCCCACGGCGCGGTTTCCATTGTCGGCATCACCCGCAGCCAAGCTCTTCGGCCGCCTCGTCGTCGAGGAATAAGAAATGACGAGACGCCGGTCTTCGAACGGCCTCCTCCGGAAGGCTGCTTTTTGTGGGTCGCGTCGCCAACCGCTCGCGGGGCCATGGCCGGGGAGGGGATTCATCGCCGCCTAAATTCCCATCGAAAAATCGCGCAAAACTTCGCGAAGTTTGATTTCCTCGTCGTCATGAAGCCACTGGATGCGAGTGATTGGCCGCGGCTGGTCCGGCCGGGGAGTCGGGTGTTTATCGGTGGCGGAGCATCGGTGCCGTTCGCGCTGGTGGCCTCGATGCTGGAGAAGGCCGCCGGATTCAAGGATGTGGAGCTGGTGCACATTCACGGGCTGGGGGACACGCCGTGGATCGCTCCGCAATACGAGCAGGTGCTGCGGACGAATTCCTTCTATCTCACGCCGGCGCTGCGCGACGCGGTGGAGCGCGGGCAGGCGGATTACACGCCGTGCGCGATGTCGGAGGTGGCGTCGCTCTTCAAAAGCGGTCCGCTGCCGCTGGACGTGGCGCTGATCCAGGTGAGTCCGCCGGACGCGGACGGGTTTTGC
>JBEDKU010000632.1:0-12999 GCA_041172045.1 Verrucomicrobiota bacterium
GCCGAGGTCTCGCCGGAAGTTTATGTCTTCCGCAACCCAAGTGCGCCCTTCACGGAAATCACCCTTCGCGACAGGGTCGATGGCGAAACCAACATCACGCCCGTCGCCCACACCGCCGGAACCCGCCGGAAATTCATCGCCGAGATCCGCCCTGCATCCACCAGCGGGGAAGTCACCGTCGCCGAAGTCGCCGAAGCCGGTGGCTTGATCGGCCTGGCCGTGTCGAACCCCGCCACCGGCCGGAAATACCGCGTCGTTTACAATCCCGGGATCGCGGCAACGAACTACACGCCCGCTCTCGGTTGGACCGGCCCCGTCCGCATCCATCAGAGCGGCGCGCGTCACCGGCCGGACTGGCTGCCGGACCCCAGCGGCCCGCTGGTTTCCACCTACCTGACGAGCGGCCAGGTGCTAACGATCCAACCGAAGGCCCACATCGTCCTCGAACAAAGCGTTCCCATTCTCAAGTCGAACAACACCGACCCGCTCGACCAATCCTCCAGTTGGAACACCAGCCCGCTCATCGACGGCAGCATCGCCACCTGGAACTCAACCGTCACCTCCGCCAATGCCACCACCATCGGAAACGGCAAAAACCTCGCCGGCATGGCCATCACCGATCCCGGCGGAAACGTCACCATCAGTCCCGGCACCGCAGGGGTGTTAGCGCTCGGCAGCGCCGGAGTTGACACCACCACGTCCATCCGCACGCTTGCTCTCACCGCTCCCGTCCGTCTTGACGCGGCACAGACATGGATCACCGGCAGCTCCGGCCTGGCAGGCTCCAACCAGATCTCCGCCAGCGGCGTGATCGCGGGTTACGGAGCGTTTGCAATCGCCGCAACTGCAGGCCGCGGCGTCTCGCTCACCGCCGCAAACACCTTCAGCGGCGGCCTCACGCTCGGCAGCGGAGCTGTTCTCGACTACTCCTCCGCCGCAGCCTTCGCCGCAACGGACGGAGTCCTAATCAGCAGCCCCTTCGGCACCGGCCCGCTGACCATCCACGGCGGCACGCTGCTCGCGGGGAACCGGTTTTTCTTCAATCCCAGCGTCGCTATCCAGGGTGATTTCACCTGGGCCACCGCATCCACCCGAGTCGACACCAGTGGCGCGTTCGACCTTGCGGGCGGGATCCGGACCGTCAGCCTCACCCGTCCCGTCACCGCACCCAACGTCGTGATTTCCGGCGGAAACAACTCGATCCGCTTCATCCCCGTCACCGGCGGGATTGCGGCGAACACTTTTACAAACGGAACCTTGAAGCTCGCCGCCGACGTGGCCGCTCCGGATTTCGTCGTTGCCACCTTTGGTAACAGCAACCGCTTCACCGACAACGCAGGCCTCGTCGTCGGCCCGCGGGTTTACATTTCGCCCTCCTTCTCCAGCACGCCCTTCGGATCAAATGCCGCCACGCGCCCCGCCGCGACGCTCGAAGCTGGCGCTCTCCTCTCTCTATCCGACGGCGCCTCCGGCCGCGGCCACTCGGTCTTCTCGCTGGCCGGCGGCGGCACCGTGCTCAACAACACCAGCGGCACCGCGGCGCGCACCGACACGCTCACCATCGACGGTGGCATCAAAACCAGCAGCTCGGATTTTTCCGGCAGCATCGTCGATACCGACCTCACCCGGTTTCCGACCGCCAATCCGAACCTGAAAACCGGCCTCACCAAAACCGGAGCCACCACCCAGGTTCTATCCGGCACCAGTTCCTATTCAGGCCCCACCAACGTCATCGGCGGCGTGCTCAACCTCACCGGCAGCCTCGCTAACACCAGCGCCCTCACCATCGGAAGCGGTGCACGCTTTGAAAACCTCGGCTCGCTCACCGTCACCGGAGCCATCACCAACGACGGCACCCTGCTCGTCACCGACGACGCCCTGCTCGCGGTGGGCGGCACCTTCACCAACAACGGCGTGCTCGACATCCGCGGCTGGTCCGGGAGTCTGCCGCCAGGCCTCGTCAACAACGGCACGATCCTCTCCGATCCTCCTCCTGTGATGGATCCCGGGATCTTCACCGATTGGCAGGCCCTTGTCTGGCCCGGCACCAGCGATCCCGAAACGATCGGCCCCGATGCCGATCCAGACGGCGATGGCAGGAAAAACCTGCTCGAATGGGCACTGCTTCTCGACCCGAAACGGCCGGACGTTTTCACCCCCACCTTCATCCTCAACGGCGGAACTCTTGAAACGACCTACACGCGCCGCAAGGTTGCGCCCGGAGAGGCCGGCTATCAGGTCGAGTGGTCGGACAGCCTCGCCGATGACTGGTCGGATACTGATGTCCTCACCGATCGGCCGGTGTCGCTCTCGACCACCGCAGAAAGCGTTCGTTCCACCTTGCCTGCGGGTGCTCGCGGCGGACGCTTCGTGAGAATCAAGGTGGCTCAGCCTTGACCTGCCAGTAGAACCACTGATTTGATGAAGTCCAGTTATCACTCCCTGATCCGAACCGTCGCGATCCTCGCCGCCGGAGTCCTGCTGTCCAGTTGTGAGAAAGGCACGCACCTCCATGTCTCGCCCACCGGCGATGATGCGGCGGATGGCTCGAAGAAGCATCCGTTCGCCACTTTGGAACGCGCGAAAGCCGCGGCCCGCACCGCGACGGAAAAACCGGTGACTGTCTGGCTCGCCGGTGGCGATTATCATTTCAAAAAGCCCTTCGAACTCGGTAAGGAAGACTCCGGCACCGCGGAGCATCCCATCGTCTATCGGGCGATGGACGGCCAATCTCCGCGGCTTCTGGGCGGCAAACAGCTCACACCCTCCTCGTTCCAGCCCATCACCGACGCGTCCACTCTTGCCCGCGTGGCCGAACCGGCCCGGGGCAAGGTTCTCGCCCTCGACCTCAAGGCCCACGGAGTCACCCACTCGCAACCCTATCCGAATGTCTTCACCGATGCCGGCGGCATCGTAGATCTCTTCTGCAACGGCGAGCGCATGACGCTCTCCCGGTTTCCCAACAACGGCTGGATGACCTTCAAGTCCGTCATTCACACCGCCGGCGGACCGCAGGGTGAAGGCTGGAACAATCCCGAAACCTTCCAGAAAGTCCTTCCCGACTCGCCCGGTGGCATCTTCGAATACCGCGAGGGCTTTCAGGACAAACACGCGCTGTGGAAAAAACAACTCGACCGCGGCGTCTGGCTCCGCGGCTACTGGCGCGTGGCTTGGGAAAACTCCGCCCTGCGCGTGCTCGCCATCGATGACTCCGCCCGCACCGCCACCTTCGCCAAGCCGATCCAGAACGGCATCGGCAACAAGTACAACCGGCCGAAGGGCAACGGCCGCGAGGCCTATCAACTGATCAACCTGCTGGAGGAGGTCGACCAGCCCGGCGAGTGGTGCCTCGATTTCAAGGACCAGATGATCTATTTCTATCCGCCCGTGCCGCTCGAATCCTCCCAGATCATCCTGGCCGACCGGGAAGACCCCGTTGTCAGCCTCAACGCCGCGTCCCACGTCACCCTGCGCGGTCTCACCGTGGAGTTCAATTTCGGCGATGGCATCCGGGTCAGCGAAGGCGAAGGGAACCTGGTGGCGGGTTGCACGGTAAGAAACGTGAACCACTACGCCATCGTCCTCGACGGAGGAAAAAACCACATCGCGCAAAGCAACGACCTGCATCACCTCGGTGCCGGCGGCATCTGGCTCGGCGGTGGCGATGAAGTCGCCCGCCCGCGTATCCCCGCCGGGCACCAGGCGGTCAACAACCACATCCACCACTTCGGCCAGATCGAGCCGGTCTATGCCGCCGGCATCAACTGCGGCTTCACCGGCGGCGGTGGCGGCGGGCACCATTCGGCGGTCGGCATGTACGTCGCCCACAACGTGATCCACGACACGCCCCACGTCGGCGTGCTCTACGGCAGCATGGACAGCGTCTTCGAATACAACGAGGTTTACCGCTACTGCCTCATTTCTAACGATATGGGTGGATTCTACTCCTATGACTACGGGAAACGCAATTTCGGCAATCTCACATTCCGCCATAATTTCATCCACAGCTCGCCGCTGGGCGACGGCATCTACTTCGACCACGATCATCCGGACATGAAGGTCATCGGGAACATCGTCGCGCTCGGCAGCACCGGCACCCGCGGTACGGGCTATCTCTTCAAACAGGGCGACATGCCCAAGAACGGCAAGACGCAGCCTTTCGACTGCGTTGGAAACATCGCGATGGATTGCAAATACGGCTATGAGTTTGTCAGTCTACTGCCGCATCAGGGGAAAATCGAAAACAACGTGGTCGTGGACTGCCAGACGCCGTTCAAGTGGAGCGAAATCAAGAACGAAAAAATGGTTCCCGCCCACGATTTCTCCATCGGGAAGAACATCGTCTATCAAGTGCAACCCGGTTTCAAGGATGCCGCTGCGCTAGATTTCCACCTGGCTCCGGATGCGAAGTTGCTCAAGGATCTGCCGGGCTTCGAGGCGATCCCGGTCGACCGCATCGGCCTGCTTACGGATGAATACCGCAAAACCCTCCCCTCCGCCGTGGAACTCGGGCGCTCGGAAGCGTCGTTGGATTCCGGTGGCGGTCTTGGCTACGACATCCTGGATCGGAAATGACGACTTCAGTCAGCTTGCAATGCCGGACTTCCAAGCCGCCACAACGGTGGCTGGTCTGCTGAATACCACGCCAGCAATGCGGCTTGGAATCTGAATGGTGCGCGATACTGGGTTCGAACCAGTGAATCCTTGTTCAATCCTGATTTTTCAAAGGATTCTTCGTAAGTTGCTTATTATAGGTCATTGAAAGTTATTCATGTTATTGTTGAATCTCATGGAAATGTTGCCAATCTGTTGCCGTAAATATGGCGAGCATTCGAAAGCGTGGAAAGTTCTTCGGCGTTCAGTTCCGTGTTCCGGAACCAGACGGGACGCTGAAGCAGGTGAGTTTAAAAACCAAAATTTCGGATGTCAACGACGCACGTCGCCATGCCCACAATGCGGAACAGATGGCTCTGAAGGCTGCGGCTGCCGACAGGACCCACGGCATGGAGTATTGCGAAATACTTCTCCAAGCGATCCGTGATGCGGGAGCCTCCCGGTTGACGGAAACCAAGGCCCGGGAACATCTGAGCCGAATCAGCGAAATCGCACGCGGTAAGCCCCTGACGTCCTATACCGTCCGCAACTGGTTCGCCGAATACCTTCGCCAGAAAAAACCGAATGTGGCGGCGTCCACATTCAAAGCCTACGAATGGGCATACGAGAGCTTCATAGGATTTCTCGGCCCGAGGGCGGACGCCGGGATTGAGAACATCGAGCACGCCGATGTCCGTGCCTGGCGCGACGCCCAGAAGGAATCCGGGCTATCGGACAAGCGAGTGAATAACCTTCTCAAATACCTCTCCGGTCCGTTCGCGAAAGCAGCCAAGACCGGGATGATCCCAATAAACCCGGTAGCGGCGACAGAGTCCCTGAGAGTGTCGGACTCCGTACAGCGGAAGCCGTTCACGGTAAAGGAGATCAACTCAATCCTGAAGAAGTGTCCTTCCCACGAATGGAAGATCGTGGTGCTGCTCGGAGTTTACTGCGGCATGCGACTTGGTGATGCGACTCGACGTAAGGTGGGTGATTTCGATCTTGAAGCTGGCACTGTTACTTTCATCCCGGAAAAGAAAAGTAAGCAAGGTCGCGAAGTGATTCTACCTCTGCATTCAAGCTTGCTCTGTGAGATTAAGGCGGCGGTGAAGGGGAGGGGAAACGATGCTGCGGCATGGCTGACGCCGAAGATGGCGGAATCTCCGATTGGAAGCAGCCAAGGGCTCTCCACCCAGTTTATCGTGATCATGGACACGGCCCAAGTGGACCGAGGAGAGAGCGTGGAGGGCACGGGCCGCGGACGAACCCGCTTCGCAAGGAGCTTCCACAGCACCCGCCACACAGCTTCCACGTGGCTGGCCAACGAAGGAATCCAAGAGGATCTCCGGATGCTCATCACCGACCACGAGTCGCGCGAGGTCGCGAAACGCTACACCCACCACTCGGTGGAGCTTCTCCGCTCCGCCGTCGCCAAAATGCCTACCGTGCAGACAAAATGAGCCTGACCGCCAATTCCGAATCTCCTTCACAGGTACCATTAAAATGGAGCAGTAAGCACCCGCTATATCTGGAGAGCGAAGTGGAGATGGATGAATCCAAGCTTCGCTTTATCCCATACAAGCTCACCCAATTGCAGGTGGCGATCAAAACGGACATGAAGGGGATCCTTGCGAAAATCTCACAATACGCCGCAAACGATACCAGCATGGACTGGCTAACAGATGGCGACGAACCCGGTAAAATTCAGTATCGAATCGCGACAGCTTTGAAATACGTCCACATTGACGCCGAGACGGATGAAGATGCTGACGTTACGGATTCCTACCAATACGGACACGATCTCATTCTGGAGTTGGCGCTCAAAAAGGTTGAAGGAACCCAAGAGACGGACAATGCCATCCACTCGTGCATGATCGCGTTGATTTCGAAAGGGCGGGTTCAACAAGCGTTTGAACTAGCGCGCCTCGCAGGAGCACTTAAATCTTCGAGTCCACGGGGTGGCGTCTTTACAAGAGCAAAAGCAATCCCAATGGCCAAAAACGGCAGCCCCAGGCAGCTTGATGATGGGCTTGCGCAGGAGAAGGCGATCTCTCGTGAACAAAATCAATACAAGACCCTCATTGCCCTACAGCGAATTCTCAACAACGGCGAGGTTCCAACAAAGAGGGCGCTATGTTGCGAGGCATTTGGAGTCGAAAGAGAAAAAGTGACCAAAGTGGGAGTTCCAAGAATGGAAAAGGCCGCTTTTTCCAAAATTCTTTCCGGGATGGAAATCGCGAAGGCATTGCCAGATGAACCTAGGGGGGGCAATTCAAAGTTGACGGGGACAACCTACAAATTCGACCTGAAGCATGGTCCCTCCGACTCCCCCAAGGGTGATAAGGTCGAACGGCATCTCCGAGGAGCAGACGCGCCCATAATCTGGGATGCGCCTCTTTCCCCATACGCGGAGCTTTCGCGACTCACAGCCCTCGATTGCCATTTCGTGAAACGGCGGGGCAACATCTATCGACTCGCCAAGGTGAGGGTTCACCTCTTAGGCGGAGGCAATGGCTTCCATCGAATAGGCTCCATTGTTCCGGGCATCCCGATTCAACGTCGCAAACCTCTGATCTCGCCAGACACTGACTCTCTGAGCCCGCCTGACACTTACTTCGACCGGAACCTCACCAGGATCAAAGAAGCGCTGGGCCTTGTTTACCATGCCCTTCTCCTCCAGTTTCAAATGTTGGAGCCAACAAAGCCATGCGAATTAGACACGTTTGTGGAGAAGCTATCGCTGATGGGTCTCGAACTCGGTTGGGCTCGTAAAAGAAAAATGGCGTGGAATCTCCGACGAATGAGTCCTCCCCCCTCGGAATCGGCTTAATAATCGTCGCGGGGGCCACCCGCCATTGAGCAGCGCGTATAACTCATGTTGGGCGACGCGGCTTGCGGATGCCCTGAGGAGTTTTGTCGAAAAATCGCCGAAGTGCCGCTACCGGCGCGTAAAAATTACCGGGCTTCGGCTACATGCCTCGGCGTTTTCTGGTTGCCGCGAACTTTTCCTCACGTGGCAACCACTCGCCTCAAGTTTTCGACAGGTTCGTGTTCGAAATGTCTCACGAACACCATCCGCTCCATGAATGGGGCCGCGCCAAGCAGATCCGCCAGAGTCACGGCCTTACCGCGCCGCAACTGGCACGCTACGCCGACGACGGACTCATCCGTACGTCCCACATCCGCCGCCCCGGTCAAACCCGCGGAGTCCGGCTCTATCATGTCGGGGACCTTGATCGCCTGATTGTCGCCAGCATTGAACCGACCGGAAAAAACCAAAATAACAACTGAAAAATCATTAAAATGACCACCACCAATTCATCCGCCTCGGCGGCCGTCAATGCGCCGCAAGGCTCCACCATCGCAGTCACGGACGCCGGGATTTTGAAGTCAAAGTTGTTGCTGCCGTTGCACTTCAACTCAAAACTGCATTTCGATCCTGATCGGGATCTGCACCAGCTTAAAAACGCGAGTCCATACGATCCGGCCCGCCTTCCTCGGGGCGCGAAATGGTATTTCGATTTTTTGATTCCGAGCCGGTGGTCCCTCGTCTGCACCGGCCGCTCCTTTAAATCGATGCGCACCTGCTACCGCGACGAAATCGACGATGATATCGAGGCATACAATTTTGTAGTCCCCGGCAGCATGCTTTCCCGGACCGGCATGACCATCGGAGATCCGGCGCAAGGGAAACTCCCTCGCGTGAGCCAGCGCTGCAATGCCAACACTGGTCCTGCGAGCTACGTAGTGTTTCGTAACCCAAACCTGCAACCCGCAGGCCAGGCCATTCGCATTCTCGGACTTTCGAAGCACGCCGGACTCGTGATGGCCATTGAAACCGGACGTGGAGGTATCGAAGCGTGGTTCTCGGTGGTAGGCTGGAGCGAAACGGAAATCAAGAATCTCCGTAAAACCGTCGTCCAACACGGCTCCAGCGGAAGCACCCTAAGCCCGTCATTTCCCTATGCTTTTCCCGGCGGGTTCTGCGACCGCCGTGGTGCCGTGAACAAAATAATTTATTTCGACCCCTCCGCCATCGGCACCACTCCTAACAAAAGCAAAAAATTATGATCCTGAAAACCACCGTCGCGATGGAAAACCACGAACAGGAGAACGCCCGCGCTCGCTTCGAACGGCAAACCGAAGGCCTGCCCCTTGAGGAGTTTGACGAGTACGTCGATCAATTGCTTTGGAACCTAATGCCAGCTGAACCCGAGGACAATAGTGACATGCAGTTGCCTCCGTGGTTCGCCACCCAAATCCTCAAGCGTCCCTAAATCACAAAAAAATCAGGCCGCCCCCACACTGTGGAAACGACCCGTGGATTGAGACCCGCGAGTTTTTAACACAAGGAAAGGGCGGCCTGCAATTCAAAACATTGCTCATCATGACCGTAACTACTACTGTGACCGAGTGCACGTCCGCCGATAGCAGCGGCACCCAAGGTTGTGACCCGGGAGACAAAGGCTTGGATTTAGCCTATTCAATGCCCCTCCCGTTACCGCAATGGAATGATCCGATCATTTCGCGCGGACCGGATCAACCGCTGCCAACCCTAATCGCGATGCGTATGGTGGAGACTAGCACTCCGAGCCCCGGCCAGAGTGAGATGTGGAAATGCACGAGGATTCCCCGCACCCTTGTTCCAGCTGAACATGAAAACGCCTGGGACGCATGGGCGCGGGTGTCGCACGATCCGGATTTTGTGGAACAACTCTGGCGCGAATTCTTTGGCCCAGACGTCCCGGTAATGTACGCCTACGATCTGCGGGCAATCATTGCCAATATTTACGACCGGTTGCTGAAGCAATGGCCGGAAGATTTGGCCCCGCCGTCCGTAACCGACTGCTACGACCCGGTTCGAGGGCGCTATCTGCGCAAAGATCGCAAAGGCCAGTGGAATTCCTACAACTTGGAACAGTATCGCCGCCGACTTTTCCGTCTGGGGCGACTCATCGATAAGGGTCCAGGCGGTGCGCCAAGCCAAGTGGAAAGCGACATCGACGCCGTCACCGAGCGCCAAGCCACCATCACCGTAGGCATGTCGGGGTTCCAGTCGGGACTACACTACATTGAAGACAGGCTTTTCCTGGCCCGTTACGGCTACGAGATGATCGAGCCAAACGGGAAAATTACTCCTTGGAAAACCTTACGTTGGCTTCTCGAAATGCTGGGCAACGATGGAATGCACCGGGTCATTGATTGGCTGCACCACGCCGTGACCGAGCTGCTGGCCGGACGCCGCGGGCAATCAAGAATTCTTGCGCTGGCCGGCACATCCAATTGTGGAAAAAGCCTCCTGATCCGTGAATTCATCCGTCTCTTGCTGGGCGGCCGGGCTGCTGATGCGGCCCCATGGTTGCTTGGAACAACGGATTTCGCTTCAGAGCTGGGCGGAGCGGAACTCCTCTACGTCGATGACGCCCTTGGCGATGGACGCTTGGCCACCCGGCTCGGCGTGGCATCCAAACAGAAGCAGATCGTGACCGCAGGGTCGAAGCCACAACCGATGCACGCCAAGGGAAAGGACCGCTATTACCACCCGGTCTGGTGGCGGCACGCGGTAGCGTTGAACGACACACCGGAGGCGCTGGCGATGTTACCGCCGCTGGACGAGGGATACAGCGACAAGCTCATTCTATTGCGAGCCAACGATACCGTGCTGTCTGCCGGTGGCGACGGTGCAGCAGCATACATCGAAGCGATGTTGGAGGAACTGCCGGGTTTCATGGCCTACATCCTCAATCATGGTTGCAGGGGACCCTCCGATGGTCGCGGCCCCTTGGCGTGGCAAGACCCCGAGTTGGCCGGGCGGTTGCGCGAGGCCGCTCCTGAATACTCACTGGCAGGAATGATCGCTGAGGCACTTGAGCGTGGCGACACCTACGCGACGTTTAAAAAACCACTTATTGATCCGACTCTGCGGGAACTTGATCGTGCTTTGAGAGATACCTGCGGTGATCGATACTCAAAGCTCTGCGTGACTGATAAAGCGACCCGGAAATACTTGGGCCGTTTAGAACGGGAAGGTGCCGTAAAATCAAGGTCACTGGATGGTCGCACCAGATGGAGCTTGGATAAAATCAATGCGTGGTTGGAGTCTCATCAAACCTGCACCGAAGTGTGAGCCTCACCACCGGGCTGCTGCTCCTCCGGGTAACCGGGAAAGTGGCGGCCCGGTAATGTAGGAGGAGGCGAGTGGGCTAGTAGGGCTGACATTCCGCTCCCCCCATCCTCAGTCATATTTGGGGATTTCAGGTGTCTTATTGTCCTTCTCCATTGTTTTGAAGAATCAGCCCTACTAGCCCTCCCAATCCCGGGAATGACAAGATACTCAAGGGTTTTACCAGTAGGGCTAGCATTGAACAGCCCTACTTTGTCCCTACTCCAGCCCACTTTTCACCATCTCATAATCCGGATTGACTGTCATTGGTGTAGCAGATGGACCGGGTATTACGGCAGGCCGGTAGGGCTGAAGTGGGCTCTCGAAACCAGAGGACGGAGGTGCGATTTTATCAATTGCGGCCTATGAGCCCCGTGTTCTCGGAGTTGGTCGCGGAACCGCTAACGAATAGAAAAAAGAGCCAACATACCGAATGTGGCTCACACTCTCTTGCGGGAATGCTCGGCGTTCACCTCAGGTCACCCGGCCGCATAATCCGGCCGCAGCGCCTCCAAGCGTGAGAAAATCCCTTCGATGACCTTGTCTTTCCCGGCAAACAGCTCGTCGGGCCCACCGGCGTGCATGTCGCTAAACGGCGGTTCATAAAGTGCCGCGGAATCCACCACCCCTTGTGCCGTCAATTGGTCGATCAACGTTTCAATGAAACGAATCTGGGCGCTGGTGAGATTCTTATCTTGGAGATACTCGGCAAACAAGGCCTGCACCGCCCGGCGATCCAGCCCCACCGTCCGCCTCACGAAATGCACCAATGAGGGAGATTCCGTCCGCTGGAGCATTCCGCCTAGCAACAGGACGCCCTGATCTTCGCCGATCCGGACTAACATTCCTTCCAGCTCCTCCAGATCCTGGGGCGTCAGTGGCTGGGCCTGCCGCAGCTTGCCGATGACAATGTGATCCAGATGCTCGTTGAGATGTTCACGGACTTTCTTCTCGTACTGAAAGCTGGTCATCCTCGGAATCACCACCGCCTCTTCCACCCGGATTCCTTCGATCTCGTCTTTGAAATTCGAGTAAACGTTCCGCCGTTCGGCTTTGTCGATGAAGCGGACCAAATCCCGCATGCGCAGCCGCAAGTCCTCCAGTTGGTCCAGGTGGATCCCTTCCCAGAAACCGGTTTCCTGAACGGCCTGAAGGTAGGCGAGTTGGGCTTTCACCGCAGGAATCGTGGTCTTCTCCTCAAGTTTCGAGGCGATCTCGACCACCGTTGCACGGAGCCCTTCGAAGCTGCCGGCCATCCTGTCCACGAGCGCGATTTGCATCCGCAAGACGGTAGAGTCGAATAATCTGGGCTCCAGTTCATCCACCGGGGTTGCACTCGGCAGCCCCGCGATTTCCTCCTGAAGCTGTTGCATGGCGCTTTCCTCAAGTCGTCCCTCCCATGCTGTGGTCTTTTGGAATTCCTCCACCGTGCGTAAATGCATGCGAACGAGAAAATTATCCTGATTCATCCCGAAAACCTCCGCCTTGAGCAACTCCTTGATGGATCCAGCCAAAGCCCCGCCTTGCGATAGATCCGGCGTGTGCTGCAAACGGGCCACCAATCCGACCCGCGCCTTGAATAGCCGCACGCCGAGGGATTCCGAAACGCTGCCTTCGATCCCGTCCGGGTTCTCGCGGAAGAAATCGAAGTTGAAGCAGAAATCAAACACCCGGAAATCCTTCTTATCCTCACCCGGACCGAACAGATTCGGACACAGGCGGGTGCCCCGGCCGATCATCTGCCAGAACTTAATCCTGGAATACACCGGTTTGAAAAACACCAGGTTCACCACCTCCGGCACGTCGATCCCGGTATCCAGCATGTCCACGGAAATGGCGATCTGCGGGTCCTTGGCAGCGATTGAGAAATCGTCGATCAGGCTCTGTGGGTATTTCGCCTGGTTGTCGATGATCCGGGCGAAGTGGCCTTTGTAGTGAGGGTAGTGAAAATTAAACCGCTCCTCGATGAACACCGCGTGGTCGTGACTCCGGGCGAAAATGATCGTCTTCCCCAGACGGTCGCCTGCGTTCACCTTGTGGCCGCGCTCCATCAGGGTTTGCAGCACCTTGTCCACGGTGTCCGCATTGAACAGCCACTTATTGATGGCCGAGGCGTTGACCTCATCCTGCCTTCTCTCGGGATCAATGCGATCTCCCCAGTCGAGGCTTTCCCAATGGGCTTTTTCCTCGTCGCTGAGCTGATCGTAACGGATCCCCCGGCGCGGGAATCTCATGTCCACCTG
>JBEDKU010000633.1:0-6887 GCA_041172045.1 Verrucomicrobiota bacterium
TCGGAGGAGTCGGCACCACCCCGCCCAAAAAGCTCATTCCTCCCACCCCCATGGGAAACAATCCGCTCATGGACTGGGGCGTCTGGCCGCTCGACAACGACGACACCGGTAAAGGCGACTACAAGGTTGCAAGCTGGACCATCGACCAGATCAAAACCGCGCCCAAGGATCAGCCGTTTTTCATCAGCGCCGGATTTTTCCTACCGCACGTGCCTCTCTATGCGACGCAGAAGTGGTTCGATCTCTATCCGGATGACGACAGCGTCCTCCCGAAAATCCTCGAAAACGACCGCGATGACACCCCTCGCTTCTCTTGGTATCTCCACTGGAAACTGCCCGAACCACGTCTGAAATGGATCAAGGAAAACCACCAGTGGCGCAACCTCGTGCGCAGCTACCTCGCCTGCACCAGCTTCGTCGATTCCCAGGTCGGCCGCCTGCTCACCGCGCTGGATGAAGCCGGGGTCGCCGACAACACCATCGTCGTGTTATGGGGCGACCACGGCTGGCATCTCGGAGAAAAAGGCATCACCGGCAAAAACACCCTCTGGGACCGTGGCACCAAGGTCCCCCTCATCTTCGCCGGCCCCGGCGTGAAGGGCGGGCAGCGCTGCCTGCAACCCGCCGAACTGCTGGATATCTATCCGACGCTCATCGACCTCACGGGAATCCCCGCCCGCACCGACCTCGAAGGCCTCAACCTCACGCCGCAGCTCAAGGACGCGGCCACCAGGCGCGAGCGCCCCGCCATCACCAGCCACAACCAGGGTAACCACGGCATCCGCAGCGAGCGCTGGCGTTACATCCATTATGCCGATGGCAGCGAAGAGCTGTACGACATGGTGAAGGACCCTAACGAGTGGACCAACCTCGCCGGTGATGCCGAGCTCGCCGCCGTTATCGCCGAGCACAAGAAATGGCTGCCGAAAACCGACGTTCCGCCCGCCCCCGGCAGTGCCAACCGGATCCTGACTTACGATGCGTCCACCGACGAAGCCGTCTGGGAGGAGACTCCCGTAAAACGTGGTGACTCCATCCCGGAGTAAATCCGCCCGATTCCGCTTCTTCATGAAAAACCTGAACCGCGCACTAGCCCTGCTGGTCATTGCACTCGGCCTTCCGATTGCGGCTGCGGAAAAAAACGCAGTCACTCCGAAAAGGCCCAATGTCGTCGTCATCATGGTCGATGACCTCGGAAGCGGCGATGTCAGCTGCCTGTTTCGCAATGTCGTCAAGACGCCGAACATTGACCGCCTCGCAAAAACGGGAGTCAAGTTCACCTCAGGCTACGTCACCGCGCCGCTGTGCGCGCCCTCGCGAGCCGGGCTTTTCAGCGGAGTCTATCAACAACGCTACGGCTTTATCGACAACAGCGGAGGAATTCCCAGCAACACAAAGTTGTTTCCGGGAGCGCTGCGTGACGCCGGCTATCACACCGGCCTCATCGGCAAGTGGCATAGCAAGGGTCCGATGCCATTCGAGCGCGGTTGCTTCGATGAAACGCTTTGCTCGCCCACCTCCGTCCCGTTCATCGATTACCACCACCCGAAACTCGCGCGCAACGGCACACTTGAGATGAGCGACGAATACAGCACCGATCTTTTCGCCCGCGAGGCGGAGGAATTCATCGAGCGCAACAAAGACAAGCCCTTCTCACTGACGGTGACTTTCAACGCCCCGCACATCCTCAAGGTCGTCAGCCCCGCTTTTACATTCATCAAACCCTATGAGGAAGCGCTCGCGGCCGGAACCGTCTTCAAAGTCCCCTTCGTCCCCATGTCCCGCCCCGGAGAGGCGGAAAAATATGCCGACCAGTTCCCCGGCGACCCGCTGCGTGCCGATGTCGTTGCCACGATTGTCGCTCTCGACCAGGCGGTCGGACGCATCCTCGACAAGCTCAAACAAGTGGGCGTCGACCAGGACACGATTGTGTTCTTCACCGGCGACAACGGCGGCCATCCCGAAAACCGCAGTGAGAACACTCCGCTGCGAGACTACAAATGGACACTCTACGAAGGCGGCATCCGCGTGCCGTTTTTCGCGGTCTATCCCGCTGTATTCCCTGCAGGGCTGGAGTTCAAGCATCCGGTCAGCACCCTCGACATCTTCCCCACGCTCGCCGCCCTCACCGGTGCCAAAACCCCCGCCGATCTTGACGGTATCAACCTCACTCCCTATCTGACGGGAGAGATGGATCACCCCCCTCATGATGAACTCTATTTCGGCATCAAAAGCTGGGGCAACATCTATCAAGGCGCGATGCGGCAAGGCGATTGGAAGCTTGTCCTGACAGACGGCGCAAATCAGCAGTTATACAATCTCTCGAACGACGTCGGTGAGAAGAACAACCTCGCATCCGTCGAAACGGAGCGTGTCACAGAACTCACCAAAAAATGGAAGGCGTGGCAGACACGGATACCCCCTCCACCGGGCAAGGTAAAAGCCAAGCGCAGAGCCAAAATCAAAGCCCCGGAATAGACTCCGCCGCCTTCCTTCCAGTCCCTTCTATCAACCCAAAGCCTGCCAAGCCCATGAATACCACCACTCGCAGAAACCTCCTGAAAACCTCAGCACTGCTAGGTATGGGGGCATTTGTCCTCCCCCGCTTCAGCATCGCCCAGTCCGGTCCGGCCGCTTCAAAACGCGTCAACCTCGCCTTCGTCGGCTGCGGCGGCATCGCTCTCACCTACATCGGCCAAAAGGACGTGAATGTCGTCGCCATGTGCGATGTCGATTCAAAGACAATCACCAAGACCAAGGCTGAATTCCCTCACCTCGCCGCCGTCAGGGAGTTCAGCGACTTCCGGGTGATGCTCGACAAGATGGCCGCGGACATCGATATCGTCGTCGTTTCCACGCCCGACCACAGCCATTTCGCGGTGACCTTGGAAGCCATGCAGCGCGGTAAGCACGTGTTTACCCAGAAGCCTCTCACTCATGATATCTGGCAGGCCCGCACCCTCGTCAAGGCCGCTGAGAAATACAAGGTTCACACCGTCATGGGCAACCAGGGCCACACCTCGGACGGCATCCGCCAGATGCGCGAATGGTATGAAGCCGGCCTGGTCGGTCAGGTAAAAACCGTCAACGCCTGGTTCCCCGGCGGCGCGGGCAGGAGATTGTCCAATTTCTTCCCACCACCCGCCCAGCCGGTTCCGGAAAATCTTAATTGGGACGCATGGGTCGGCCCCGCTTCCGAAACACCCTACAACATTGCCTACGCCCCTTTCAATTGGCGGCAGTTCACCAAGTTCGGCAGCGGCAAGCTCGGCGACTGGTTCTGTCACATCTGCGACGGCCCCGTGTGGATCCTCGACCTCTACGAACCAACCGTGATCGAAGCCGTGAAAATCGAGGAGCCCGCCGAAGGCTACTTCCCCGGCGGCAGCATCATTAAATGGGAGTTTCCCGCGCGCGGAAACAAGGTCCCCTGCACCCTCAGTTGGGACGATGGCAAAAACCAACCCGAGGTGCCCGCGGATTACACCCTCAGCGCCAAGAATGAGAACGGCAAAAAGGCCACCAAGGATTTCGGCTCCTTCTGGCAGGGCGGCAAGGACTCCTACTTCCTCGACAATCGATCCAGCAACCCGCGACTCTGTAACCGCGGGAAAATGATCGAGATAAAAAAATCAAACGCCTTCCCGGCGGAAAAGTATCCGCGGGTCGCCAAGGGCGGACCGCTGCTGGAACTGATCCGCGCGGTTTCCGGAGCAGGTCCCGCGCCCGGTTCCAGCTTTGACTACTCCGCCCGCCTGACCGAGGTCGGCTGCCTCGGCATGCTCGCCCAGCGCTTCGGCGGCCGCATCGAGTGGGACAGCAAAAACATGAAGATCACCAACCGGCCCGAACTCAACGCCTACATCAAGCAGCCCGTCCGCAAGGGCTGGGAATACGGGGATGATCTCTGGCAAGCCTGACTGAATTAAGCAACTTCCAACACCCCGTGACCAGTCTATGAAAACCAGCTGTTTCCCGCGCCGATTTCCAAAGAGTCTGTTGGCCGTCCTGTCGATCGCGCTCTGCCATCCTTGCGCTGCGGACGCGCGTCAGAAGCCCAACATCCTGATCATCGTCGCCGATGACATGGGCTTTTCCGACGCAGGCTGTTACGGCAGCGAAATCCAAACGCCCAACCTCGACAAGCTGGCAGCTGACGGACTTCGTTTCACCCAGTTCTACAACACCGCACGCTGTTGGTCGTCCCGCGCAAGCATCCTCACCGGCTACTACGCCCAGTCCGTAAGGCGGGACGCGATCACCGGGTTTGACTCGGAGGGCGGAGGCAACGGCAACCGCCAGAAGTGGGCGACGCTTCTTCCCCACTACCTGAAGCCGCTGGGCTACCATTCGTATCATTCCGGCAAGTGGCATCTCGACGGCAGCGGCTCGGCCGGTGGTTTCGAACATTCCTACATCTCCGGTGGCGGCAATGGATACTTCGACCCCTCCGGCACCATCGAGGATGACGTCAAGCTTTCGGCCACGAAGGACAAGGAGAACTACTACTCCACCATTGCCATCGCGGATCATGCCGTCAAATACCTGAAGAAGCACGCGGCGAACTATCCCGACAAGCCGTTTTTCCAATACCTTGCCTTCCACAGCCCGCATTTTCCGCTGCATGCGCTGCCGGAGGACATCGCCATCTACAAGGACCGCTACGTGGCAGGATGGGACGCGCTCCGCGAGGAGCGTTTGGCCAAACTCAGCAAAGCGGGCATCGTCGATTGCCCGCTCTCCAGACTCGAACCAGACACCGTGCCCGGTTGGAACCTGCCGGAAACCGCGCTGCAAAAACGGATCGGTCCGGAAGAGGTGGGCCATGCGGTCCCATGGAACACGCTAACATCGGGGCAAAAAAAATTCCAAGCTGCGAAGATGGCGGTCCACGCCGCGATGGTTCATCGCATGGACATCGAGATCGGCCGGGTCCTTGAACAGATCCGGTCGATAGGAGGCTTTGAGAACACCATCGTCTTTTTCGTTTCCGACAACGGTGCCTCCGCCGAACAGATCATCCGGGGGCTGGGTGAGGACCCGTCCGCGCCCATCGGATCGGAAAAAAGTTATCTCGGAATGGGCCCCGGCTGGTCGAGTGCGTCCAACACCCCGTTCCGACTGCACAAGTCGTGGAATCACGAAGGCGGAATCGCCACCCCGCTGATTGTTAGCTGGCCAGCCGGCATTACGACGCACAACGAACTCCGCACCGACCCCGGCCATTTGATCGATATCGTTCCCACCATTCTGGAGATCACGGGCGGAAAACAACCCTCCGCCGTGCCCCCCTGCAGGGACTGAGCCTCGTGCCAGCCTTCGCCAAAAACAGCGCGGTGAAGCACGGTTTCCTGTGGTGGAACCACATTGGCAACCGCGCCGTCCGCGTCGGCGACTGGAAACTCGTCGCCGATGGGAAATCGCCATGGGAACTCTACGATCTCACAAAGGATAGATCAGAAACAAAAAACCTGGCAGCCGCCAATCCCGAAAAGGTCAAGGAATTGGAGCGAGCGTGGTTGAAGGGCGCGCAGGAATGCCTGGCCCTGGCCAAACAAGACCCGGAGCCAGTATCAAAAAAGAAGAGGAAGTCCAAAGGAGGATCCAACCAGCAGGACTAAGCGGCATCATCCCCACCACTCTATCAAAAAAACCATGAAATCCAAACTCACTATTCCTCTCTTCGCCCTATTGGCCATGGCCGCTCACGCCGCCCCCGCCAAACCCAATATCCTGCTCATCGTCGGCGATGACATGGGATACGCGGATGTCGGCTTCCACGGCTGCAAGGACATCCCGACGCCTCACCTCGACGCGCTCGCGGCGTCCGGCACCCGCTTTACCAGCGGCTACGTGACCGGCCCCTATTGTTCTCCCACCCGCGCGGGATTGCTGACCGGCCGCTATCAGACCCGCTTCGGCCATGAATTCAATCCCGCCAGGTCATCCGGCCTGCCCGTCACCGAATCCACCCTAGCCGACCACCTCAAGACCGCGGGCTATGCCACCGGTCTGGTCGGGAAATGGCACCTCGGCAACGAGCCGGCGATGCACCCGCAAAAACGGGGATTCGATGAGTTTTTCGGATTTCTGGGAGGTGCCCACAGCTATGTCAACAGTTCAGGTATTCTCCGTGGCACCGAGCCCGTGACGGAACTTGACTACACCACCGACGCGTTCGGACGTGAGGCTTGCGCCTTCATCGATCGCCATAAAAGCCAGCCATGGTTTCTCTATCTGGCATTTAACGCGGTGCATACGCCCATGGACGCCACGGATGACAGGCTGGCGAAATTTCCCGATATCAAGGACGGCAAGCGTCGCAAATACGATGCGATGATGCTCGCGATGGATGAGGCCATCGGCCGGGTCCGCCAGCAACTCGTCGACTCGGGGATCGAGAAAAACACCGTCATATTCTTCATCAGCGACAACGGCGGCCCCACGATGCCCGGTGTCACCATCAATGGCTCAAGCAACGCGCCCTTGCGCGGCAGCAAGCGCACCACACTCGAAGGCGGGATCCGCGTTCCGTTCGTCATTTCCTGGGCGGACCATGTGAAGCCCGGAGTCTCGGAGGTGCCAGTGATTCAGTTGGACTTACACACCACCGCACTCGCCGCCGCCGGTGTAGCACCAAAACCGGATTGGAAACTGGATGGCAACGACCTGTTGCCGCTGTTGACCGGCAAAGCTGCCGCCGCCCCGGATCGCCCGCTCTTCTGGCGCTTCGGCACCCAGATGGCCGTCCGCTCCGGGGACTTCAAGCTCGTCCGCTACGACCTGAACGCCGACACCGGTGCCGGCAAACGCAAGAGCAAGGAAGTCTCACCTGCCAAGCTCTACAATCTCCGTGACGATATCGCGGAATCCAAGGACCTCGCCGC
>JBEDKU010000634.1:0-2921 GCA_041172045.1 Verrucomicrobiota bacterium
CCCGAACAGGCTTCCGCGACGGTGGCGAAGGCGAAGGTGCGTCCGGATAGATCTTCACCGAGCAGCGAGCGGACGAGCGCGGCGTCCGAATCCGTCGATGCGGGTTCCTTGGCGAAGACGACGTGGCCGCTGACGGCGAGAAGGAGTAGGAATCGCTTCATAGGAAATTCAGGCTCTCCGGGTTTGGTGCCACGCCGAGGTATCAGGTTGGAGCAGGGCTTCGACCGGTATTTCCGTGAGGTCGTGGGTTTCGATGAGGTGGGCGAGCAGAATAAGCGAGGCGACGGCATCAAAAAGCGCGTCATGCCAGGATTTCCCGGGGACCAGTGCTTGAATGCCGACCGTGAGTCCGTGCGCTTCGCAGAGCGCCCCGAGCGAGTGGTCCGGCAGCCCGGGCCATGCCGCGCGGGCAAGCAGCAGCGTGTCGATCCATGGGCCGAAACCGTGGCCGGGGAAGGTGCGGAGAAATCGTTTCTCCGTTCCCTTGCCGTGGGCGACGACGACCGCGCCGGCGAGGCGGCGCTTGAACTCCGGCCACAACATCAGCATGGACGGAGCGTCGGTGAGATCCTGTGGACCGATGCCATGCACTTTTCTCGCCGCCCACTGGATCGGCTGATCGGTGGAGAGGTAGGAAACGAACGCGTCGGAATAGCCGGTATCCGCGGTCCAGGTGGCGAGGCCGACCTGCACCGGAGTGTCGGTTTTTCCTCGCGACGCGCCCGCGGATTCGAAATCGATAGCGGTAAATCGGCAGTGACGGACGAATGGCATGCGGATGGACGAAATGTCAGCCAGTGGCGCGAATCAAGCAAGCTCCTGCCACTCACCGGCCTCAAAGCAGTCCCGGAAACCCCGAGTCATTGTGCGGACCCGCGAAATTTTCCGCGAGAAATCTCCTCCAGACTCCCCGGCTCTGATCTGACATCGACGCCGTCATCCGACCGATGCACGTCTGGCAGACGAGCAAGGGCAACGGGCCGGTCACCAGCGATCCGCCGGAATCAAACAGCGCGGAAATTCCGAATCCCGGCATCTTCCCACGCGGCAGGCGGCAGGCGATGCACGCGTCGAAGCGCTCAGCCGGATCATGGGACAGCATGAATTCCCGCATCCGCGCCTCCCAATCGATTTCCCTTTCCAGGAACCCGCGCACGGATTCCTTGGACTCTTCCGAAAGCTGGTCGGTCACTTGATCGCGGCACGGCTGGCAGATCGCGTATTCCAGCACGCATTCGCCGCCCAGGAATTCCTTGTTCACCAGCCAAGGGGCGTCGATTTCGACGAGAGGGATTTTACAGCAAAGACAGTGGGAAAACGCCTCGCCGGTTTCCTCCGAAGCCAACCACTCGCTCATCGTCCGCATGGCCCAACCTAGCGGTTCCCTCGGCGGGGTGAAACCCAAAAATCAGGACGTTTCAAACACCTGCGTCATAAAATCCGCCATTTCCGTGTCGCGGGTTGCGCCGCCGCCCCATATGGTTAAGATGCCGATCCGGGCCGGAAAACCGCCCGGCCTTCAATTCTTTCCGCATGATCGGCCTCGCTCTCAAAATGCTCTTCGGCGACACCGCCAAATATCTGATGCTCGTCGCGGGCTTGTTTTTCGCCACTTTCCTCATCGTCCAACAGGCCTCCGTTTTCTGCGGCCTCATGCGCTGGACGACCGCCACGCTGAAGAACGTCGCCGCGCCGATCTACGTCGTCGAAGAGCGGGTCGAGCAGGTCAACGAAACCAACCCGATGCGCGACACCGACGTCGCCCGCGTCCGCTCCGTCGCCGCCGTGCGCTGGGCCATGCCGCTCTACTCCGGCATCCAGCGCGTCCGACTCGCTGATGGCAGCTTCAAGACCGTGCAGCTCATCGGCATCGACGCCGCCTCGCTTGCAGGCGCGCCCGGACGCATGATCGCGGGAAATCTCGAAGACCTGCGCCTGCCTAACACCGTCATCATCGACGAGCTCGCCACCCAGCGACTCTCCTCCAATCCCAAGGATCCGTCGAAAAAAATCAAGATCGGCGACCAGTTCGAGATCAACGACGTCGAGGCCCGCGTCGTCGGCATCTGTCAGGCGATGCGCTCCTTCACCGGCGGTCCCTACATCTGGACCACTTACGAGCGCGCCCTGCAATATACCCCGCAGTCGCGCAAAATGCTCACCGCGGTGATCGCCGCGCCGATCGAGGGCATGAGCAGCGACGAGGCCGCCGCCGAGATCGAAAAGGCAACCGGCCTGCGCGCCTACGTGAACCAAGACTTCGGCGACAACCCGCGCGACGGAGTCACCGCCAAGGGCAAGAAATACGGCGATTTCAACACCTCCACCGTCTGGTGGTATGTGAAAAACACCGGCATCCCGATTTCCTTTGGCACCACCGTGGTCATCGGTTTCATCGTCGGCGTGGCCATCGCCTGCCAGACGTTCTACGCCTTCGTGCTGGATAATTTGAAACACCTTGGCGCGCTCAAGGCGATGGGCATGTCGAACTTCCGGCTGAGCATGATGCTGCTTTTCCAGGCGCTCACCGTCGGCATCATCGGCTTCGGGCTCGGCTTGTTAGCCACCTCGGGATTCGCCATGGGAGCCATCGAGAACGGTCAACCACCGTTCTACATGCCCTGGCAGATTCCGGTCGGCGCCTTTCTCGCCGTGCAGGTCATCTGCATGCTCGCCGCGCTGATGGGCATCATCCGCCTCAGTCTTTACGAACCCGCAATGGTCTTCCGTGCCTGATTTCCCTCCATCCCACCAGACCGTCGTCGACGTCCGCGCCGTTGAAAAAAGTTTCGGCGACGGCCCGGACCGCATCCACGTGCTCAAGCAGGTGAACCTCTCCGCGCGCACCGGCGAGATCATGATGTTGGTCGGCCCTTCCGGCTGCGGGAAAACCACCCTGCTCAGCGCCATCGCCGGCACGC
>JBEDKU010000635.1:0-3128 GCA_041172045.1 Verrucomicrobiota bacterium
ATAGCCGATCCTGACTTCGCCACCCGCGCCCGCGGCACTGGCAAGGCCGCTCGCGGCGATCGATGAGAACGCAAGATCGCCGCCGTCCCGCTTGCCGAAGATGCCGGTGAAGTCGTTGGCGGGATGGGTGAGATTCAGGTTTCCCGCGCCAGCGGCGAAAACCACGCCCGGCCCGCTGACCGGGGCATCGATGGCCAATGATCCCGCCAGGGTGAAATTCCAAGCAGCGCCGCTGTATGGGGTGAGCAAACGGCCGCCGCCCGTGGCCTTGATCGTGGCACTCGTGCCGCCGATCACTTCGACCGCATCCGTGGAATTGGCGGTCGTGAGATCGAACGACGCGAGGTCGATGGTGTAATTGCCGGCAGCCGGTGGACGGAAGGTGAGTTGGGTCGGCACCACGTTGCCATTGAGGGTGACGGTGCCCGCGTTGCCGGATGGTCCGCCGCCGAAGACTGCCTTGTTGCCGTTAATCCAGCTTTGGTCGCTACCGTTGTTGTTCCAGTTTCCGGCGCCGGTTTGCCAGCCGCCATTTCCCTCGCTGATGTTATTACCATCCCCGGCGGTCGTGTCCCAGGTAAGGACGGTGCCGCTCCCCACGGCCGACAAGGCCAGCGCGCTGATGGGCAACACGACCTGCCCGCTGGCACCCCCCGTCCGCTGCTCGCTCCAGTGGATCGTGACCTGCCCGGTGGCGAAGGTATTCGGAGCCAGATTGGCAACCGCGTAGTCGAACTGAAAAACGAGGACCGTGGCTTGCCCCTGCGACGGATCGATCGTTTCCGTCGTTCCGGAGAGCACGCTGAATGATCCGGGGTGGGATTCTCCGGAAATGCCAATGGTGAGATCCACATTCACCGATGAATTGGCGCTCAAGGAGACGGATCCCGTGGTCTTGGTCTCGGGAAGCAGCAACAGCATGTCCAGATTTTCCGCGCTGACCGAGACGACGTCATACATCACCCGCACCCGCCAGGCCTGGTTCAAATCCGTTGACGGCCGGTGAATGCTGAACGTGTAGTCCGTCGTTCCATCGGCATTCCGCAAGGCCTGATAGTAGGCGTGGTTCGCGATATCCACGGACTCAAGATCGGCCCACGCTCCGTTCTCCCAGCGCTGTGCTTTCAGCGCCAGTCCCGAGGCGGCATTCTTGAGCACCACGGGCACATGACCGATGCCGCCGCCATCGATCGTGAAATCAGCAAGGACATTGCCGGAGGACTGCGGCTGGATTTCCAGCGGGTAGTTGCGGAGCAGCGAGCCCGCGTGCATCGACACGTCCATTTGAATGTTGTGGAGCATTTCATCCCGGACCGGCTCCCAGGCGGTGTCGCCGTAGCCGGTCAGGCGGTTGATCAACTCGGCGTCTCCTCCCCAATAGTTGTCAACATGCTGGGGAGGCATGATGAACTCGACTTCACCCTTCACCACATCACCCGCGGAATAGGAGCGGGTGACGAAAGCCGAGCTGAGGTCGAACAGCATCGTGGAAGCCCCGTAGGTGCGACCGTATTTGTGAATGTAGAGGGGAAATGAATTGCCGTTGAGGGTGGAGGAAAGCGGAATGATTCCACGCAGGGCGAGGGCCGGCTCGTTGCCACCGGTGATGTCATCGATACTCAGCCATTTCCCGTCGAACGGGATCGGCGCTCCTTTATAGACATCGCCGCCCGCCGAGATCGTCGCGCTACTCAGAAGCCCGGATGCATCGCCTAGGTGATAATCCGTGAATGCCGCAGTGAGATAGTAGTCGGCGGCCATCTGGTGGAAGACCAACCGGCTGGGCGTGACCACATCCTGCAGGAACTCATACTTGTATTCGTGGAAGCGGCGGTGGTAGTCGTGGGTCGATACCGCACGGCTGGTATAGGTCACCCTGATTTTATCGTCATCCGTGACACCTCCGTAGTAAACCTCAGTCATGTTGGGACCGGTTTGGCGGTAGCAGGTTTTCTGCCGTTTGAGCCAGCGGTAGGTGTTGGCGCTGTCCCGATAGATCAGGAAATCGCCACCGCCGGCGTTTTCCGTCCAGTTATGGGTGGTGCCGTCATAGGGGGCAGTGAAGGACGGGCGGACATCATCGAGAAAGGCGCTGCCAAGATGTTGTGTGGGATCGTAAGTCAGGGACTCGCCCCATGATCCGAGCGCGCTCTCGTCCCACATCCAGTTGCCGCCATAGCCGATAAGCGAAAGCTGGGAGTGCGAAATCGCACCCGCACCACCCCAGTAGCCGTAGATCACCCGCAACTTGAAACGGCGGGTTTCCCCGGCCTGGAGCGCCAGCAGGGTCGAACCGCGCAACCAAGGGCCGTTGTGGACGGTCGGATACGAGCCGTGCCAATTCTTGGAAATCTGCACCGGAATCCCCAGCGGGCGACCGCTGTCCGCGCTGCAAAGCACCATGACCGTTCCCGTAATCGCGGGGGGTGTCGGCTGATCGAAAACCAGCGGGATGTTTTCAGGGAAATTGCCGGGGTTGGTCGCTTCAATCAGATATTCGTCCACCCGGTCGGTATCGCCCGGATAGGAGACCGGGTTCGCGGGCACTTCAATCTTCAGAGCATGCACATCCGGGTCATGGTTGACGGTGAGCGGCGTTCCATTCTGAAGGTTGGTGGCCGTGGTGATCCGGTTGACATCGAGCGGCGGGAGTTTGGTGTCATCCTGCGGCTTGAGGGTGAGCCGGGATTGGTTGCCGGTGTTCGTCGATGTGTGGGTGATCCCGCCCGGGGAAACCAATTGAATGGTGGCTCGGGTGATGGGGCTGGCGGTCTCGCTGGAGAAATCGAGGAAGAAGGTCACGCGGTCCGCCCACGCCGAGATTTCGAGACGGCAATCATCGGCCGCCTGCAGCACATTGCCCTGCGCGTCCTTGAAGACCAGGCCCAGATGGTCGATCCGCTGCAGGTATTGACCGCTTTCGATCAGGCGCACCGGGCTTTCCGCACCCGGGCCTTGGGCCAACGCATGGGTGCAGTGGTAGCTCACGCCACCTTGCACGACTTCTAGCAACAGGCTCGCGGCCGGAGTGAAAACCGTGACATCCTGATCCAGAGCCGTGAGATAATCCGTGCCGGACAGCGCATCGTAGCCCTTGATCTGCAGGTCATCGCAGCCAAGCATCAGGC
>JBEDKU010000636.1:0-3667 GCA_041172045.1 Verrucomicrobiota bacterium
GATCACCCCAAAAAACACCAACAACCAACCAGAACTCTCATAAAGGTTGGATCAAGGAATGGGGGCACTCCACACTCACTCCCACCCAAGTGGAAAAACTCCGCGCGGCGCTGGAGCGGCAGGGGTTTGATTTCGAATCCAAACCCTACGCCGTATTCTCCGCCCGTAAGGGCAAGCTCAACGTCACCGTTTATGAAAAAGGTCCCAAGATGATTATGGGACAGTCCTTTAATCAGAGTCTCTTCTTGCCATTTCGCCCGCGCCCCAGTAATTCTCCCCCATGAGCAGAAAGGCACGTTGGCTAGCTGCCTGGAGGAAGTCTGCCGGGAAACCGGTGTTTTACCACGTCATCTCCCGTGTCGTGGACCGGCGGTTTGTGTTCGGAACTGAGGAGAAGGAGAAATTCCGCGCGCTGATGCGGCTCCAGGAGAAATTCACGGGTTGTCGGGCGGCTTCCTACTGCCTGATGGACAACCACTTTCATATCCTTCTGGAAGTGCCGCCGATGGCAGATGGAGGACTTTCCGATGACTTGCTGACGAAGCGGTTGTCGGCGATTTACAGCGAGGCGTTCGTGGCCGGGGTGGCGAAGGAATTGGCGGATGCCAAGACGGTGAAATACGTGAACGAAAACGGGTTGGATGAGGCGCTGAGGGCCGTTCACAAGCGGTTCACTTACCGGATGCAGGATTTGGGCGAGTTCATGAAGGGTCTGTTGCAACGATTTACCCAATGGTTCAACCGGGCGCATTCCAGGACCGGGCGGCTGTGGGAGGATCGTTTCAAGAGCGTGATCGTGGAGGACGGCGTGGCGGCGAAGACGATTTCCGCCTACATCGACCTCAATCCGGTGCGCGCCGGGATGGTGAGCGATCCGGCGGATTATCGTTGGAGCAGCTACGGCGAGGCGATCGGTGGCGGAGCGAAGGGTAACGGAAAAACGGCGCGGGCCGGCCTGGTGCGGGCTCTTCGAGCGCATCAGGGGACCCCTGCGAATGCGGATTTCTGGGCGAGTGGAGTTTCAAAGGAATACCGAAACCTGCTAATGGCGGGTTCTGTTGGGAAATCCGCGGAAGGTGTGGGGCGGGATGGAAAAACGATCACGAAGACCTTGCGCAAAGGAATTTCGAAAGAAGAAACAGAACGCGAAAATGACGGAGAGATCCCGCTCGGCAAATTGCTACGTTGCCGGGTCCGTTATTTTACGGATGGAGCGGTCATCGGAAGCCGGAGTTTTGTGGACGAGGCGTTTATGAGGTCCAGGACCCGTTTCGGATCGAAACGCAAAACCGGCGCGAGACGGTTGAAAGGAGATGCCGCGCCAGCTAGCGGGGCTTTGTGGAGTTTGAGGGATCTGCGGAAGGGAATTGCTTGATGGATGCGCCATTCAATGGAGTCATCGCCCTAGGTGTCGCTGCAGACCGTCATTGATTCGGACACCATGTGCGGTGTTCCGCGACGGCGGTGGCGATGCTCCCACAGGTCAGCTTGGAAGCACCGCGGCAGCATCCGCCGCGTCAGTGAGTTCACACGCGTGCTGATGCAATGGAATTTCCAATAACGCGCGACGTGCAAGCTAGAGATGCTGATGGGATCCGTTAATTACGCGAGCAGGAGAAATGAAGCCCGTTTTTTGATGCGCGCGGGGCAGGATGAGGAGCGGGATTTGCCTCTGGCCAAACCGCTCCGCTAACATTCCGAATCACCCATGGCAAAGGGTAGCCGCTGAAAAGACGCTTTCGCCCGGCATCATCGGCTCACCATTGGCCACGACGGATCGGCGTCCGCCGCTCTTGGTGACCGTGGCGAGTGGCTGGAACCGCAGCCAAAAGAAGTCTTGGCAAGGCGGGCGATGAAACTAGGCTCATCGGCAATGAATTCCCCCCCGAAATCATCTGATTCAGCCAATTTCCGGCGACTCCCTGGCTCCTTCCGCCTTTATTCCTTCCGGCGTTTCTGTTTTCAGCATCGCCGCTTGCCCCATACCCCGCGTCATCGGTCCGAAGCGCGCCCGCGCCTTCGGGGAGAAATACCGGTGACCGCCGCCCTGCTTTCACCGCCTGGCAACCTCGTCCCCCACCCATCCCACGCTGATTGACGCCTCCGGCATGGTATTCATCCGCAACGGCAACCGCCTCACGGGCAACGCCTTTTCCGCGGCGAACTTCCATGAGAAGCTATGTTCCACGCCGCAGGCTGGCGCGCCGGGCGGGAGATTGCGGATGAAAAACGCGCGGTGCCGCTGAGCCTACACGATCGCGTGATGCCGACACCTCTAATTACAGGTTAGATTCTACTGATCGCTCCTCCCCAACGCCCCCATGAACATCGATTTTTCCGCAGCGAGAAACCTGAAGCGGTTTCCATTCCTCGACGCGTCCAGAGGCCTCGCCTGCGTGGGAGTGGTCGCGGTTCACTGCGAATTCGAATACATGATGCGCTGGTATTGGGGAGTGATGGAGTTCTTTTTCGTGATGTCCGGCTTTTTGATCACGCGCAGCCTGATTTACAACTGCGATCGGGGACGGGGAACATTCTCGTTCCTTCTTTATCGTGCGCTTCGGCTCCTGCCCGCCTACGTCGCGATCATGCTGCTGTATGAGCTGACGGTGCTGTTCCTGCTTCCCGAACGGGCTTCGTTCGAGACCCTGCCATACCTTCTTTTCTATCAGCACACTGATCTGATTTTCGGCGACGTGGAGAAGTTCCCAAGAATCCCCGAGATGATGCCCTACTGGTCACTTGTGCTGGAAGAGCAGTTCTATCTGGTATGGGGAATCTTTTTCTGTGTCTTCGCCTACGGCAGACTCAAGGTCAACCTCGCCACGACCGCGGCAGTGGTGTTCCTGCTGGGACTCGCCATCCTGTTCCGGCGCATGGGGGTGAACTGGTGGACGCTGCCGGGCAGGTTCGACGCCTTCCTGCTGGGAAGCATGTCCGGCATCATCATTTTCATGCCCCGGAAATATGAAATTCCGGACCGTTGGGCGCGCTGGCTGCTCGGTGGCGGCTGGATGCTGGCCATTATCGCCTCGGTGCGCCTTGTTTGGAGCGGCCTGCTCTCCTACCGCGACAAACACCTTTACTGGGAGGGGCACTGGATCGACGTCAGCTGTTACAGCGTCATTTCCGTCGTGCTGGTGCTCGGCATGGTGAAACTCGACGTGCGGGGTCTCCACTTCGGGCGGCTGCAGCAGGCGCTTGGTTTCATCGGCCTCATCAGCTACGAGATCTATCTCGCGCATTACCCGCTTCTCTCGATCTTCAAGAGCTACTTCGATTTCAAGTTCAACCATGGAGGGATCCTGCTCTTCCTGCTCACCATGACCTTGTCGACGGTGATCGCGCACGTGGTGCACAAGCTTCTGACCGCGCCCGCCTTGAAAAACCGGGAGAAGTTGCACCGGTTCTTCAACGAGCGGATCGGCAGGAAAAGCGGCTCCCTCTGCCCCGCCGCAGCCATGTCCCGGAGTCCCGATTGCCTACTCGCACAGGTGGCGGTCGATGAAGCGAAGTCTTCCAAGGCCCGTCCGGACGATCGGTGAAGTCACCGCCTTGCGCGGCACAACCGGAGACGCAGGACTCGCGCCGTGCTCGAAGAACCCGCGGCCGGACCACCGGCCGGTGTGGAATCGGGATTCCCTGGAAAAAGCATTCAGGCCGAAAT
>JBEDKU010000637.1:0-3394 GCA_041172045.1 Verrucomicrobiota bacterium
CTTCCATTTCCTCGCGGCTTTGCTGCAAGTAGCCGACGTTGTCCAAAATGAGCACGTCGAAACGGTCGAGCTTCTTGAGTTCCTGCTCCAACCGCAGTTCACGCTTCGCCGCCAGCAACTACCACGAGCTCGGCGACTTCTTTCCCGCTTGGGTTGACGCATGGAACTACGTCCTTTGGGAGCGATTTGAATCGATAAAAGCCAAAAGGGGCTTTGGCGGATTTGGTCCCACTTTCGTTCTCAAAAAACCGTATTCACTTTTCCTACTATTCTTAACCCATTGAAAACCAACAATGGCGGAGGGGGTGGGATTCGAACCCACGGAACCTTTCGGCTCTCCAGTTTTCAAGACTGGCGCAATCGACCACTCTACCACCCCTCCGGTGTGTTGATCCTGAGTGATTTAGGATTTTTGCCTTCCTTGGGCTGAGGTTCGAATTTTCACCGTCACGGTACGAAACGCACCATTGAGATCTAAAACAGAAGACAACCTGCTGAAAAGCTACCGGGTCAACCCTACTTTACGTGTGGAAACCCGGCGGCGGTTTTTACTCACGGTTCCCGCCCATTGGCAAGTGTTCTTGGCGATCACAGAAGCCATTGTCATGCAGTTCGCTGGGAGCCCTTGGCATTTTGGGCGCTCTTGTGGTTCGTGCCGTTGGTTCTTCCGTGTTGATTTCTGTCATGCGACTTGAATTCCGGGGGCGCTTGGCAAGGTGCTCACTGCAGGAGTTGGACGCTGAATATCATTCTTTGATTCCCGGGATTCGTTGGAACAACAGGACCAAACACCGATGCGGCGCAGCGACCTCAAAAACGTAGGGTTTCACCCCATGGAATTCCTGCCATGAATTGGTAGGTTTGGGTTCTCTTGAGCCTGGTGTGAGCACATGGCCGCAGGAGCCAATTAGGGAGAAGATACAAATCGAAAAATTTCCAACAGGATTACTGATGGGAGACACGAAGACAGCTAGCGCATCCGGTTTGGATCGCACGGTAAGGGAACAATGATTCGATGGAAGCCAATGAAATAAAAAAACCACTGGATCGAATCCAGCCGGTACCCAGCATCACCGGAAAGGCCAGCGGCGGCCACCAATCCTCCTCCGGCGGTCATTTGAGATGCCGTAAGGTGGATCCGCAGCCTGATTCTGAGTTCCGGCGGGGGTGGAACCGCAGTCAGGTCCGGGGGGGACATTTCCTTCCACGCGAACTTGGGGCGGGCTGAATTTTTCCGTCCACGGCTCGCTTCTCCCTCCGAGCTCTCCCATCCCCATTCACAGATCCAATCCAAAACCAGCCAAGCCATGTTATGAAAAAAGCAGATGCCATTACCAGCACGTGCAACGCGTTGTTGCGTGGTGAACTTTCCGCGATCGCAACTTATCACCAAGCGATCGGGAAATCCGCAGGCAACTCTGGCAACCGCCGTGGACGGGGCGCCACTCTCTTCGGAGAATCGCCCGCCCTCACCACTCTCCAGAGGGGTGAGGAACCTGGAATTACCGAGTTTGAAAAAGCACTCGCTGACGATGATGTTGACGAGTCCGTCAAGGAATTGACCCGTGACGAGCTTCTTCCCGCCCTGAGAGACCACCTCTTCGAACTGGAACGCAGCAAGTCCAAGATCGTATGAACCTAAGCTGATGAAATCACCACTGAATCTTAAAGGGGAGTCCGGCAAAATTGGCTGGGCGCTCCTCTGGCTGATCGGGATCCCTGTCCCTATTCTTCTCATTCTCTTCGTGTTGCGCGGTTGCACCTGAGATTGTCCAGTCTTCAGCCGATGGGAGCCCCCATCAAAAAAGGTGATAGAGGTCCTCAGACGTGGCCTCGACAACCTGAACCTCTCCGCCAAGATCGTCAGCGACCCGCGTTCAATTCAACGACCACATTTCCGGCGTTCTGGATGCCTACAACCGCATCTTGCAGTCATGGCCCGGTGCCGCCAGCGCAAGCTCGCAACTCGACGAGAAGGATCAAATTAACGAACACGGCCTGTAACGTTGGCAACAAGGCTATCAATCGCGGGATCTCACCCGGGAGTGGGGTCATCTGCACGTGTGCGTGATCGCGGAATTGGAAGATTATTCGTTGGCGAATCCGGATCTTGAAAACGCGGTGATGCCCGCGGCGCGCCATGCTTGGTCGAAGCCGTGCTGGGACGGGATGAGCGACAGCTCCACCCAATACTGGCGCTTGGATCAAGCGGAGGCGTCCGGTCGTTTGCGGGACCTTGAACTGGCCTTGGCCACCTTGAACGAACTTGATCAGACCCGCGCCGCCGCGTGGCGGGAGACGGCCCACGATCTCCAAGGCAGTCTGAGCCTGGTGACCCTCGCCAGCTCGGTGCTTGATCGCGAGGATCTTTTCGAACCGGCCCGTCATGAGTTTTCGGACCTGGTGCAGCGCGGCGTGTCGTCCCTGCAAAGGTTCCACATTCCGGGTGATTCTACCGTGCGCGTATATCGATGAGTCTGAGTGAACTCAGTGACCTGAGTCCGCTGGATCTGTCGGAAAGGGGCGCCCCTGCGCGGGTAAGCGAGGTTCCCGCATGGTTCCTGGGAGTTGTGTGCCAGCGTCAGGAGATTCTCCGGCAGTTCGTTGGGAAAGGATCGTGGCGTGTATTCGGGGGCATTCTTTGCGGGCGGGATCCGGACGGTAATAGCAGTTTCTTTGAATTCACCCAAGTTGGGATTTCATGAACACCAAGTGGTCGTGACCGTAGATGGCCCTGCGCCGCAACTGTGGAGGTCTTCGATATCCAGCGAAGGAGGAACAGCCCACGCCGGAACGCGTTGGGGTGGCCGCCTGCATGCATTCTGAAAAGCTCTGGTTATCCTGACGATCGCTGGCGGAAGCCGCCTCGGAGGCGAAGAGGATTTTAACGATGGAATATGCGTTGTTCATAGGTTTGGTTCAATAGATGTTTGAGCTCGATACGGTCGGCATTGGCGGATTCGCCCGCTGATAGCCCTGGTTGGTTTGCCGCCTGGTTCATTCGATTCTGTCCGACTCCTGCCTTTGCAGGAAATCGTATAGCTTTGCCGCCCCGAAAAGGAACAGCGCGGGTGGTGTCAGCGCCGAGAGCACGCGGACCTGGGTGATAAGGATCGCACGCACAGGCATCCGATGCAGAAAATAGCCGGCTGCCACAGCGCCGAACACCGCGGTCTTTGGGGATTTCCGGATTTGGTTCTCCCACTTCTGGCAACGGTGCCGGAAGCCCTGCCGCGCGTTGCATAACGAAACGCCCACCATTTCCTCTACGGACGGGGGTGTTGTTTGATGGTTTGATGGATCATTCATGGCTTACCAGAATTTGAGGTTGTTGCCGATGCGTCCGATTTGATCCGTAATCGTTTCGCCCGTCCGCCGCGGGTTGGTACCGTGC
>JBEDKU010000638.1:0-8841 GCA_041172045.1 Verrucomicrobiota bacterium
GATCCGCGCCGCGCCGTAACCGCCATCCGGTCCGTTGTCCAAAACCGGATTGAATAACACCAGCGCGTTCGCCTTGGGCGAAATTTTCAAATCGTCCGCCGGATCGTCCGCGCCCTCGACCATGCTGGTGAACGCAGCCAGATGACCACCCGCCGATCCGCCGGCGGCGGCGATGCGCTGGGGATCCACGCCGAGCTCCGCCGCGTGCGCCCGCACCCAGCGCATCGCGGACTTGGCGTCGGCGCAGCACACGACCGGCGGCCCCTTGTCGCCCTTGGCGATGACGCGATACTCCACCCGGACGCCCACCATCCCGCGCGCGGCCAGATACTCGCTCTGCTCTTGAAACTGGCTCGTTCTGCCGCCCACCCAGCCGCCGCCGAAGAAAAAGACGATCGCGGGCCGCCGGTCGGTGGGCTGCCACGCGGCGGGCTTCTCGATCGACAAGCGCAGCTCACGGTCGCCCGCTTTTTTATAAACCACGGTCTCGCGGGTGAATCCTAACTGCGGATAGACGAGCGGCTGCTCGCGGCCGTCCAGCACGGCGACGGTCCGCTCAAGGATACGCTGCAGATAGGCCTTCGAACTGTTGGCGCCCTTCTCCTCAGGTTGCGAGGCGAGAAGCTTCCGGATCACCGGCAGCGACGGCCTGGCACGCTCGCCGAGGCGGTCGAACACGTTCGCGGCATGCCGCGCGATGATGGGACTGGCGGCATCCTGCACCCGGCGCTCCAACACCGGCAGGGCGGCGTCCGTTTTGCCAAGACTTGCGAGCGCTTCGGCGGCGGCCACCTGCACCGCACCCGACGGATCATCGAGGTGCTTGCGCAGCGCGGCTTCGGCGGGCGCGGCCCCGGCGCCCAGCATGGTGCAGCCTTGCGCGGCCCACCAACGCATCGGTTCGCTGGCGTCATCGAGCGCCGCGATGAACTTGGGAAGATGTTTCACCTCCCGCTCGGACGCCAACATCGCCAACTCGAAAACCCGCTCGACCGGATAGGCGGTCGCATCGCGCGATGCCTCGTAACCTTCGAGCGCGGAGCCTTCCGGGATGAAACCGTTGTCGCAGACTTCCAGCGTGTGCCGCTTCAGCGCCGCGCGCATGCGGTCGCGTGTTTCGCGATGATCTGGCTCGCCGGCGAGATTCGTCACGTTGTCAGGATCGGCATCCATGTCGTAAAGCTCCTCGGTGGGCTTCACGCCCCAGAACCGGGCGGTGAGCGGAGTCAGTTTTCCTTCCGCTGCCATGCGCGCCCATGACTGATAGCCGCGCGCCTTGAACATGTAATCGAGACGCTGCACATACGGAAGATCCGGCCGGAAATTGCGGATGTAGAGCCAACGCCCGTCCATGACGGAGCGCATCATGTCGTAGCGTTCGTCCATCCGGTCGCGCGAGCAGAACACGAATTCGTTAGGCACGGCCTTGGCCGGACCGGCGAACGCGCGGCCCTGCACCTGTGCGGGGATCTTCACCCCGGCGAGAGAAAGCACGGTCGGCGCGAAGTCGGCGAAGCACACCGGATCCTTGATGCGCGCGCCCGGCGCGGCGGGCGCGAGGTGCCGCCACTTCGGCGGATAGTAAACGATCAGCGGGACGTTGGTGCCGCTCTGTTGGAGGAAACGCTTGCTGCGAGGAAGCAGGCCGCCGTTGTCGCCGTAATAAAAAACGATGGTGTTGTCCGCCAGCCCGTCCTTTTCAAGCTCCTTCAGCCTGCCCGCTATCTGCGAATCCATCAGCGCGATGTGGTCATGAAAGCGTCCCCAATCGTCGCGGATCTCGGGCGTGTCCGGCTGATAGGACGGAATCCGTACCTTGGCCCGGTCCGTGGGTGGCAAATGGAGAGTCAGTTCCTTCTCAGGAAACAGGCAGCTCTCGTGAGTGACGGTATGATTGAAAACACTGAAGAAGGGCTGAGCCGGATCGGGCCTCTTCCGCCAATGCGCCTGCCGGCTGCTCTCGTCCCAGGTATCCTTCAGGTCGATCGGCGAGTTGTAATCGGTTTTTTCACTGTTCGACGTGTAATACCCCGCTTCCCGCAAGAGCGCGGGAAAGCCCTTAAGCCACGCGGGAATCCTTCCCTGCGCGCGCATGTGTTCCGCCGGACCGGCCGTCACCGGGTGCATCCCCGTGATCAATGCGAACCGCGACGGCGCGCAGACCGGCTGGGTGAAGCAGCGTTCATACAACACGCCATCCTGCGCGAGTCGATCGAGCGTCGGCGTCCGCGCAAGCGGCTCGCCGTAGCAGCCGAGCAGCGGGTTGTTGTCCTCGCTGACGAGCCAGAGGATGTTCGGTCGGTCGGCGGCATGCAAGATGGCCGCCGGCGCAAGCAGGAGCACGGCGAGGATGGCGATGAACTTCATGGGTTTGGGTTTAAACGAAGACGCAGCGCATACGGAAAACATTTCACGTTCATTTCACGGAAAGTCCAAGTCTCTCCGCCTCAAAACCCTCGGCTTGTTAGCGTCCGCTGAAAAACTCCAAGGTCTTTGCGAGTCCCTCGTCGAGGGTGTGCCGCGGAATCCAACCGGTGCCACGAAGCTTGTCAGCGCTGGCCCGGGAATGCCGGACGTCGCCGGCGCGCTCGGGGGCGTGGCGGATCTCCGAGGTGGACGACGCCGCCCGGATGAGTCCGTTGGCAAGATCGTTGATCGTGATCTGGCCGCCGTAGCCCGCGTTGAAAACCCCGGTGACACCCGGCGTCTCCGCGGCGAAGGCCAGCGCCCCGACGATGTCCTTCACATAGATGAAATCCCGCGTCTGGCCGCCGTCGCCGAAGACGGTGAGGTCCTCGTTGCGCACGGCTTTTTCAATGAAGATGGGAACCGCCGCGGCGTAGGCCCCTTTCGGATCCTGGCGCGGGCCGAAGACGTTGAAGAACCGCAGCGCGGCGGTCTCCAGCCTGCCCTCGCGCTGGAACATGCCGAGGTAGTATTCGCCGTCGAGCTTGGTGATCGCGTAGGGGCTCTTCGGTTCGGGAAGCATGGTTTCCAACTTCGGAACCGTCGGATTGTCGCCATAGACCGCCGCGGACGAGGCGAAAACCAGCTTGGTGACTCCGGCGGCGGACGCTTCCTCCAGCACATTGAGCAAGCCGTGAACATTGATGTCCACACACTCGCCCGGCTTGGACATGGATTCCGGCACGCTCACCATCGCCGCAAGATGGAACACATAATCCACCCCTTGCACGGCTTCACGGATGAGTCCGCGGTTGGTGACAGAACCCTCGATGAAGGTGTGCTTGAGTCCGTCGAGATTGCGGCGGTGACCGGTCCGGAGATTGTCCAGAACGCGGATTTCCTCCGCAATGTCCTGATAGTGTTCGACGATGTGGGACCCGATGAAGCCGGATCCGCCGGTGATGAGGATTTTCATGAATGAATGGCGGTGAGCCGCAAGATCCCCGACGCGGTGGCGACTGGCCACCCTATTTCCGATTTTTCGAGCGCTTCAGAACACCTGCCACACGGGTATGTGGTCGGCGGGATGGGTCGTAGTCACAGGACCTTCGGCCGCCTTGGTCCGGCAAGCGTCGCTCTCAATGCGCTTTGATTCTTGGTTTCAAGCGGGACCTAGCTCCCGTTGCAAATCCGCCGCACGTTGATCGGCGCAGGTGAAGGCGAGGGTCTTCTCCAGCGCGGAGCGGGCGGAAGCGGTATCGCCAAGACCGTGATAGGCCAATGCTAACAGCAGATCGCTCTCCGCATCGCGGCGTGCTTGCAGATCTTCATCGAACACCAGCAGGTTCGGCAGCGAGGTGGCGAAGTAGTCGATCTTGGCGGTTTCCTGGAGCTTGGTTTCGGCGAATGCCCTGAGGTCCGCGAAGATGGCGCGGGCATTGTCCTCACGACCCATCTCACGCAGGGCAAGCCCGCGAAAATAACTCAGCGGACTGTGCGCGGTGACGGCCATATCCGAGAAATCCCCGGCCTCATCCGCCGACAGCGCGAAGGAGGCCCGCGCCTCGTCTTCACGGCCCAGGGCTCTGAGCGCCTTGCCGATCCAGTAGTTCACATCGGCCTTCGCCTGGAGAAGATGATAGGCCTCGCCCAGGCTTTCCGGCGTGTCCATGGCACCGGTGAAATGCGCGAGCGCGCCCGCCGCATCGCCGGACTCCAAGGCCTTGCAACCGATCAACAAACGCGCGGTGGTGAACTGCCGGAGCACGCTCCCCTCCCCGCCTTCCCATGGATGGAAACGGCGCGATGTCAGGATTTCCAACGACCTCTCCGGGTTGCCGGTCAGGTTATACAAAGTCGCCAACGCCACCGTGCAGTCATCACGCTGCGAGACCCGTTCCATGCGCTCTTCCAGGAAGGCAAGACGCTCGGTCAACGGATCGTTCCGCTTTGAGCGCAATTGATCATACTCGGAAACCAACCGTGGATCGCGTGCATCCAACTCAAGGGCGCGTAGATAGAAATTCCGCGCGGCTTCGCCATCGCGTTGCAGATTCCAAGTCGCGATGCCGAGGTTGCGGAAGACCGTGGCAAACGCCGCGCCGTCATCGATGGCCCGCATCCAGACGGTGATGGCGTCCTGATGGCGCTTCAGGTCGTAGAAATAATTTCCCAAGCCATAGGCCGCCAGCGGGTCTTTGCCGGGTTGTTGCAGCGCCCATTCCAGGACGATCTGCTCGTGCAAGCGCGAGGGGAAAAAGTAGTCCGGCGATTGCGCGCGCGCCTTGGCCAGCAGCTTGCCGTCCTTCTTCAACCAGGCCAACACATAGAGGCACATGGCGCTGCGCGACAAGGGATTTGGCACCGCGCAGTCCGCCACCGGCTGGGCGAGATGCCTCTCCAACAGTTTCGCCGCGTCTTCGTTGAAACCGGCGTCGGCATAGTCGAAGACGAGGTCGAGAACCGTCTGCGCGTCATTGCGGCTGGTTTTCAAATAATCCTCTTTGGAAACCACCCCGCAGGCCGTGCCCTCATAGCGCGCCCAGTGGTCGAGCGGATCCATGCCCAACACATCGGCCAACAGTTCCGCCGCCGCATCCGGATCTTCCGAGTGGCGCGCGATCACCGCTTGCAGGACCATCGCCTTGGTGTGGTCGCCATTCGTCGCCAGCGACTCGTCGAGATGGCGCAATGCAGTGTCGAAATCAAACTTCCGGCAATCGAGGCAGCCGAGTTGATAGAATGCCGCCGCCCGCCACGCCTGATTCCAGGTGGCTTTGTAAAACAACGGATAGGCGGCATCGAACTCACCCTTGAACACCAGCGTCAGACCGAGGAAATAATGCGCCTCGCCGGTTTCCGGATTCGGATGGCGGCGGGTCAGGCGGGCGATGGCTTTTTGGAAATGCGCTTCGGCGGCATCCCAGCGGCCTTGTTTCAACGCGCGCCGGCCCATGCCGATATTGCAGCGGGCGTCGCCCGGATCGCGGCTGAGCGCCTCGTTCCAATACAACTCGGGCGACTGCGTGGCATGGCGGTATTGGTCGAGATGTTCGCCGGTGAAGTACAACTCATCGGACGAGGTGATCTCGCCGGGCGCCGGTGGTTCCGTGGCGACCTCGCGGTTCGGGGTGATCCGGCTTTCATCGACCGGGCGATAGGAGAGAAGGCATTCGCCCTCTTCATCGAACAGCGCGGCGAGCAGTTCCGATGGATGTTCTCCGGCAAACCTCATCCCGCTGTTTTTCCAACATTTACCGGGTTTCAGGGAGAAGGTTTTCTCCACCAACACCTCCACGCCCCTCGTCACCACCAGTCGCGCGTTCGGCACGGATTCCGAAACACAGACGCCGAGATCGATCAAACGATCCTCTCCCACCACCATCCGCAGCGCCGCCTTTTCGGTTGCCTGCTGCACCGGGCCGATCCCTTGGATCGGCCACCAGAATTGCGAGAATGTCTTGGTTTCGTAAGGCGTGAAATAGGAGAAATCCGGCTGATTGTCGGTGTAAACACCGGCCATCAGTTCAATATAAGGGCCGTTCGTGTCGGTGAGTTCGCGGTCCCACGCATGACCGAAGGCATGGTCACCCCAAGTCCATTGTTTCTTACCCGGCGCAATGTGCCGGTCCGCGACATGCACGAATCCACCACCCGCCTTGAAATCATAACCGCCGAAGAAATCGAACTGTGTCTGGCAGACCATATAACTCGTCGGTACCGGGATGTTTTTATACCAGCTCAGGTCGTTGGCGCCGGGACGATTCCGATAGTCCACGCCGTAATACGGATTCATCGCCTCCGGAAACGACGACATCGCCCGCACCGCGTGGTCCGCCACGTAGCGCACGTCCGGCGGGAAGAACGATTGGTATTGCTCATGCACCATCGCCGCCACGTTCGCCCACCACAGGAAGGTCTGGGTGAACGGCGTGCGGTTATACAACCGCGCCCGCAGTTCGACCAGCGAGGAACCGGGCCGCAGGCGGATACCGTGCATGCCTTTGAGACGGTTGATCGGATCATGTTCGCTCAGCCAAACCGTGCGCGCGCCGTCCTCTTCCTCTTCGATGAACACATCCGCCGGCATGAAGGTGCCGGGGCGGTGGTGCTGCGGCCAGTTGAACTCGACACCGCCGGAAATCCACGGCCCGGCGAGGCCGACGAGCGCCGGCTTGATCACGTCCTGGCGGTAGAAGAAATCGTAGTCGTGGTTCGTCTTGTCCTGGCCGATGAAAATGCGCCCGCCGATTTCGGGCAACATCACCAGCCGCACGAACTCGTTTTCCAAACGAGCGGATTGATAGGAAACCGGCTGCGGCTCATCGAACACCTTGTCGATGAACGGCACCGGATACACCTTGCCGGAAGAACCCTGATAGACGCGCTTTTCGAAGAACAGCGGATTCTTTTCCGGCGCGCCGACCGGATACGTGGGGATAACGCGGGGCTCCAGTTTTGCGATGACGGACATGGTGGGGTAAAAGCTGAGGTTCTGAGAAGTATGTTACCGCGGGTTCAGTCAACCAGGTCGCGCTCGATCTGTTCGAGGCTTTTGCCCTTGGTTTCCGGCAGCCCGAAAAACACCAGCAGGAAGCCGCCGACACAGATCACCGCATAGGTCCAGAAGGTGTTACCGGCCCCGAACTTCTCGTTCAGAATCGGGAAGGTGTAAGTCAGGATGAAACACGCGAGCCACAGGAAGAACACCGAGGTGGACATGGCGGCGCCGCGGATGCGGTTCGGGAAAATTTCCGAAATCACCACCCAGGTCACCGGAGCGAGCGTGGCCGCATAACAACCGATCGCGCCGAGTACGAGGCCCAGCACCGGACCACCGAGGATCGAGCGGTGATAACAATAGCCTACCAGCGCATAGATCACCGCCAGACCCGCCGCGCCGAACAGCATCAGCGGACGTCGTCCGAGTTTGTCCACCACCGCCATCGCCACCACGGTGAAGACCAGATTCACGGATCCGGTCCAGGCGATGTTCTCCAGCGTGTCATCGATGCTGTATCCGGCGGATTTGAAAATCTCGCCGGCGTAGTTGAAAATCACGTTGATGCCGCACCATTGCTGGAACACCGCGAGGCCGATTCCCAGCAGGAGAATCTTGAAGGTGCGTCGCTCGAACAAAGCCCGGAAATTCACGCGTTCACCCGTGTCGTTTTCGAGCGTGGACTCAATGGAAGCCAACACGTGCCGCGCGTATTCCTCGCCGCCGATTTTCGCGAGAATGCGCGCCGCTTTTTCCGAATGGCCGTTTTTCACCAGCCAACGCGGACTTTCGGGCACGACGAGCATGCCGAGCAAAAACATCACCGAAGGGATCGCCGTGACGCCGAACATCCAGCGCCAGCCGCTCGCTTCGTTCCACGCCAGCAAACCATCCGGCGCGGTGACCCAGCCCACCCAATGCGGAAACTGTTTTGCAATCACCAGGTTCACCACCTGCGCGAGCAACACGCCGATCACGATGGTGAATTGATTGAGCGACACGAGCCGGCCACGCATCGCGGAGGGGGAAATTTCCGCGATGTACATCGGCGAAAGATTCGAGGCCAAACCAATCGCCACGCCGCCAAGAATCCGCCAGATCACAAAACTGTCGAAGGACCCCGCCATCCCGGTGCCGATGGATGAGATTGCGAAAATCACAGCGGACAGGAACAACAGCCGCTTGCGGCCGAACCGATCGCTCATGCCGCCCGACATCAGCGCCCCGAGCAAGCAGCCGATCAGCGCGCAACTCTGCGCCCAGCCTTTGTCCGAGGCATTCGCCAGCGAGAAAAATTTCTCATAGAACGGAGCAGCTCCGCCGATGACGACCCAGTCGTATCCAAACAACAATCCACCGAGTGCGGCTGTCGCCGCGATGAGCCAGAGATAACCGCCATGATGGGCGGCGGGTGCGACGGGGTCCTCTCCGCCTGACGCGGTGGTGGTGATCATGGCCATAGGGGTATTTGTCGTGGTTCAGCGGATGTCGCTGGCTGGATTTCACGAACGTTAGCCTGAAAAGCGGAGTTGCGGCCATGGAACATCGAAGGAAATGCATGGACATTCCTAGGTTTTCAAACTGTCATTTTCTCCATGAAGCCAGAGCCGCCGGAAAAACGCCCCGAGGGCTTCCCGGGGCAGCGGTTGGTGATCGTTCCACCCGCCATCGCCGTCGAGGCATCGCGCAAACCGGTCACTCGCGATCTCTGCGTGACCCACATCGGCACCTTCGTGGCAGCTGGCGGGCATTACGTCGAGCGTCCGCACGGCACCTCGCAGCACATCCTGATCGCCTGCATCTCAGGCAAGGGATCCTGCACGCTCGCCGGCCGGGATTGGAAACTGGAACCCGGCGACCTGTTGTTTCTCCCGCCCCGCGAGCACCATGTTTACAGCGCCAACCCGCGCTCGCCATGGACGATCTTCTGGCTG
>JBEDKU010000639.1:0-13919 GCA_041172045.1 Verrucomicrobiota bacterium
CCGGCGTGCGGATCTCCGGCAGGCCGTAAACCGCCTCACCCAACAAATCCGGCGCTGGATGCGGGTGTCCGTAAAATTCATCGTAAACCGCCGCGTCGCGCAGGCGGAAATCTGCGCTCAGATCGATCACCTTCAGCCCGCGCTCCAGCAGCGCGCGGGCGATTTCCGCGGCGACTCCGTGGGGGAGGGCGAGGAACGCAACTTGCGCGCCGGTGGCCGCGATGGCACCCGGGTCCGGCTCCATGAAGGTCAGTTCCGCGCCGGGAGCTTTTTGAAATCTCGGAAACACCGAGCCCAAGGATTTCCCCGCTTCCGCACGCGAAGTGACGGCGACGAGTTCCACGCCCGGATGGACGAGGAGCAGGCGGAGCAGCTCCATCCCGGTGTAGCCGCTGGCTCCGACGATGGCGGTTTTGATGCGATTCATGCGCGGTGGAATGTCATGATTTTCCGTGCTTGCCAATCCGCATTTCGCCTGTTTCTTTCGGCATCCGTTCACGGAACGGGCTGTAGCGCAGTCTGGTAGCGCACCTGCCTGGGGGGCAGGGGGTCGTGGGTTCGAATCCCGCCAGCCCGACCACTTTTAGTTCCAAGTCGCTGGGGTGCGAAACGGTCCTGAGTTGGTCACCACCCGCCGCCGAGGGCCTTGTAGAGTTCCACGGAGTTCACGGCGCGGGCGAGACGAAGCTGGATGAGGCGCTGGCGTGCGGCGAAGAGATCGAGCGTGGCGTTGAGCACTTCGAAATAACTGTCCACTCCCTTGTCATAGCGTGCGGTGGCGAGGTCGGTGCGCTTTTGTTGGGCGGCGACGAGCGCCTCGGTGGCGGTGATCCGCTCGGCGAAGCCGCTGCGGGCGGCGAGGCTGTCGGCGACCTCGCGGAAGCCGGTCTGGATGGATTTCTCGTATTTGGCGATGCCGATCTTCTTGCCGATTTCCGCGGATTCGAGGTTCGCCTGGTTGCGGCCGCCGTCGAAGATCGGGATGTTCACGTCCGGGGCGAACAACCAGGTGGCGGTGCCGCTGGCGAAAAGCTGCGAGAGGCTGCGGCTGGCGGTGCCGCCCGTGGCGGTGAGGGTGACGCTGGGGAAAAACGCGGCGCGGGCGGCTCCGATGTTGGCGTTGGCGGCCCGAAGCTGATACTCGGCCTCGCGGATGTCGGGACGGCGGTATAACAAATCCGAGGAGGCTCCGGCCTTCAGCTCCGCGACGACGACTTCGTCGAGGGAGCGGCCGTTAGGAAGACCGGCGGGCAGTGAGCCGCCGGCGAGGAAGGCCAGCGAGTTGTTGATTTCACGGCTGCGCTGTTGGAAGGTCGCTAGATCCGCCTTGGCGGTTTGCCGTTGAATTTCCATCGAGCTGAGATCGAGTTCCGAGACGGTGCCGGTATCGAAGCGTTTCTTCATGATGTCATAGGCTTGGGTCATGCCGTCATACGTCTGCTGCGCGAGGGCGATTTGTTCCTGGAGCGCGCGCTCGGCGAGGTATTGGTTGGCGACCTGGGCGACCAAGGCGATCTGCGCTCCAACACGGGCGGCATCGGTGGCGAAGTAGGTTTCGAGCGCTGCGCTGTTCAGGCTGCGGACGCGGCCGAAGAGGTCGAGCTCGTAGGAAACCAGGCCGACGGAGACGTCGTAAGAGCCGGTGGTGATGGATGAACTGTTGGAACCAGGCTGGCCGACGCCGCGCCTGCGCTCGCCGGATGCGAAGGCATTGACCGGCGGGAAAAGCTCGCTGCTGGAGATGGCGTACTGGGCGCGCGCTTGTTCCACATTGAGCGTGGCGATCCGCAAGTCGCGGTTGTTGGCGAGCGCGGTTTCCACGAGTTTCCTCAGCCGTGGATCGGCGAAGAATTTCTGCCAGGCGATGTCGGCGGAGACCGTGCCGCCGGTTTTTCCGGGGAATCTGGCGGAGATTTGCGAATCGACCTTGCCGAGAGGCGGCGTGAGCGAACAAGCGCCGGATAGAAACGCTGCGGCGAGGATGAAGGCGGATGACTTACGCATGATGGATTTCTCCTTTTTTGCCGGTGAAGCGGTTGACGATTTTACTAACGACCACGAAGAACACCGGCACGAGGAAGATGGCGAGGAAGGTCCCGGTGATCATGCCGCCGGTGACTCCGGTGCCGATCGCGTTCTGGCTGGCGGAACCCGCGCCGGTGCTGATGACCAGCGGCAGCACGCCGAGCACGAAGGCCATCGAGGTCATGAGGATGGGCCGCAGCCGGAGTTTCACGGCGGTGAGGATGGACTCGATGAGTCCTTTGCCTTCCCGCTGGAGATCGAGCGCGAACTCGATGATGAGGATGGCGTTCTTGGTGGAGAGACCGACGGTGGTGAGCAGGCCGACCTTGAAATACACATCGTTCGGCAGCTCGCGGAAAGTGGCGGCGAGCAACGCGCCGACGATCCCCAGCGGGACCACCAGGATGACGGCCACGGGGATGGACCAGCTTTCGTAAAGCGCCGCCAGACAGAGGAAAACGATGAGCAGCGAGATGCCGTAGAGCATCGGCGCCTGGTTGCCGGAAATCCGCTCTTCCAGCGACTGGCCGCTCCATGAGAAGCCGATGCCGCGGGGGAGTTGCGCGGCCATTTTTTCCATCTCCAGCATCGCGTCGCCGGAGCTGAGTCCGGGCGCGGCGGCTCCCACGATGTTGACCGCCGGGATGCCGTTGTAGCGTTGGAGCTGCGGTGAGCCGAAGGTCCAGTGGATGCTGGTGAAGGATGATAGAGGAACCATCCCGCCGGTCTTGTTGCGGACGTAGACCTTGCCGATGTCTTCGGGTGTCATGCGGAATGGCGCGTCGAGTTGGACGATCACGCGCTGGACGCGCGGGCCGTTGACGAAGTTGTTCACGTAGCTCGAGCCGAAGGCGGTCTGCATGGTCGCGTTGACATCTGCCAGAGAGACGCCGAGGGCGCTGGCCTTGTCCTGATCGAGCTCGATCTTCATCTGCGCCGCATCCGAGAGTCCCTGCGGGCGGACCTGCATCAGCGCGGGATTTTTCGCCGCCATGCCGAGCAGTTGTCCGCTGGCCGCGGTGAGCGCTTCATGGCCAACACCGCCCACGTCCTGGAGCCAGAAATCGAAGCCTGAGGACGTGCCGAGCTCGGGGATGGCCGGCGGGTTCACCGAGAAGACCATCGCGTCCTTGATGCCGCCGAGGCCGATCAGGGCGCGCTGGATCACGGCCTGCACGCGGCTGTCCTTGCCGGAGCGCTCTTCCCACGGCTTGAGCCGGACGAAGGCGAGGGCGGAATTCTGGGCACGCCCGGCGAAACTGAACCCGGCGACTGTGAAATAATGCTCCACCTCCGGTTGCTTGGCGAAATATTCCTCAACCTTGCGCAGCGCGTCGCCGGTGCGTTCATCCGTCGCGCCGACGGGCAGCGAGATCAGCGTGAGGAAATAGCCTTGATCCTCTTCCGGTAGGAACGCGGAAGGCATCCTTTTGTATAACAGAACCATCAGCGCGATGATGGCCAGCAAGCTGACGATGCCGATGGAGGTGCGCTTCACCAACACGCCGACCCAGCCCTGATAGCGGTTCGTGAACGCGTCGAAGGAACGGTTGAACCAGCCGAAAAATCCGCCCTTGGCGTGATGGTGCCCGGCGTCCACTTGTTTCAGCAGCGTGCCGCAGAGCGCTGGCGTTAGAGAAAGCGCGAGGAACACCGAGAACAGCATGCACGACACCATGGCCATGGTGAACTGGCGGTAGATCGTGCCCACCGAGCCGCCGAAGAACGCCATCGGGATGAACACGGCGGTGAGCACCACCGTGATGCCGATCAGCGCGCTGGTGATCTGGCCCATCGCCTTCCGGGTGGCCTCCTTGGCGGGCAGGCCTTCCTCGCTCATGATGCGCTCGACGTTTTCCACGACCACGATCGCGTCGTCCACCAGGATGCCGATGGCGAGCACCATGCCGAACATCGTCAGCACGTTGATGGAAAATCCAAAGGCGGCGAGAATGCCGCAGGTGCCTAGCAGGGCGACCGGCACCACCAGCGTCGGGATGAGCGTGGCGCGGAAATTCTGCAGGAAAAGATACATCACGAGGAACACCAGAATGATGGCCTCGACCAGAGTCTTGAGCACCTCGTCCACGGAAATCTTCACGAACAGCGAGGTGTCCAGCGGATAGATCACCTTCACGCCGGGCGGGAAGAATTCCTTGAGCCGGTCCACCTCGGCGCGCACGGCGGCGGCGGTGTCGAGCGCGTTGGCGGTGGGGGAAAGCTTGATGGCGGCGGCGCTGGCGGGCTTGCCGTCGATGCGGGCCTTGATGGAATAGTCCTGACCGCCGAGTTCCACGCGGGCCACGTCCCGCAGATAGACGCGCGAGCCGTCGGGATTCACCCGGAGCACGATTCCCTTGAATTCCTCCACCTCGCGCAGCGTGGCGCGGCCTTGCAGGATCACGTTGAGCTGCTGGCCGCCGACGGCGGGAAGCTGGCCGATCTGGCCGACGGGCACCTGGGTGTTCTGCACCTGCACGGCGGCGGAGACATCGGCAGGAGTCAGGTTGTAGCTAACGAGTTTATCCGGATCCAGCCAGATGCGCATCGCGTTCTGGGTGCCGAACTGGATGACCTCGCCGACGCCGGTGACGCGCCGGAGCGGGTCGAGCACGTTCGACGCGAGGTAGTTTCCAAGCCCGATGGCGTCCATGCTGCCGTCCTCCGAAGAGAGCGAGATGAACATCATGAAGTTCCGTGTCGCCTTGGCCACGACCACGCCCTGTTGTTGGACCGTCTGCGGCAGGCTGGGAGTGGCGAGCTGAACCTTATTCTGCACCTGCACCTGGGCGACGTCGGGATCGGTGCCTGGCTTGAAATAGAGCGTGATGATCGCGGTGCCGTTCGCATCGCTGGCGGACGACATGTAGAGCAGGTTGTCGATGCCGTTGAGCTGTTGCTCGATGACGGAGGTGACCGTGTCGCTGAGCGTTTCGGCGGAAGCGCCGGCGTAGTTCGCGGTGATCGAAATCGACGGCGGCGCGACGCTCGGGTATTGGGCGACGGGAAGTCCGGTGATGGCGATGCCACCGAGGACGCAGATGAGGATGGAGATCACCCAGGCGAATACCGGGCGGTCGATGAAGAAGCGGGCCATGAAGTCGGGAAATTAGTTTTTGCTAGCGGCGACGAACGGCTCGGGGACGACCGGCGCGCCGGGTCTCGCCTTGAGCAAGCCCTCGATGATGATCCGCTCGCCGGCGGTTAGTCCCGAGGTGATGACCCATTTGTCACCCGTCATTTCGCCCGTCTGCACCATGCGGATCTGGGCGTGATTGGTATCGTCGATCACCATCACGGTGCCCACGCCGCCGACCCCGCGGGTGAGGGCGCGCTGGGGAATGGTGACGGCATTTTCCCGAACCGCCTGGATGACGCGGGCACGGGCGAACATGCCGGGCAGCAGGTCGCGCTTGGGATTGGGGAACTCCGCCCGCAGGGTGATCATGCCGGTGGTCTGGTCCACGGAGGCCTCCGAGAAAAGGATGCGGCCCGGCGACTCGTACGCGCTGCCGTCTTCCAGCAGGAGCGTGACCTTGCTTTGGTCCGCGCCGGATTTTTTCAACGCGAGCATGTCGCCGCTGGACTGGGTGAAGTCGAAATAGATCGGGTCGAGCTGCTGGATGACGGCGAGCAGGGTGGCGTCCCCCTGGCCGACGAGCGCGCCCTCGGTGACCTGCGCCTTGCCGATGCGGCCGGAAATGGGCGCGGTGACGGTGGCGTAGCTGAGGTTGAGCTCGGCCGTGGCCAGCGCGGCCTTGGCGGCGAGGATCTCGGCGTTGGCGATGGTGACGGCGGACTCGGAGTTGTCGGCGTCCTGCTTGCTCACGGCATTCACCGCGACGAGTTCGCGGAAGCGGCTGACCTGATTCTCCGCCTGCTTGGCGTTCGCCTCGGCGCGGGCGAGATTCGCCGCCGCGCTGTCGCGGGCCGCGAGGAGCGGTGCGGGATCGATTTGGAAAAGCACGTCACCGGCTTTCACGTCGGCGCCTTCCTCGAAGGTTTTTTTCAGGAGGATGCCGGAAACACGGGCTCGGATTTCCGCCACGCGCAGGGCATCGATGCGGCCGGGGAGGTCGCGGGTGATGGTGACTGTCTCCGTGGCGGCGGGAACGAACGTCACGGCCGCGGGTGGCATTTGTGGGGGAGCGGCGGGCGCTTTTTTCCCGCAACTCGGGAAAGACAGCCAGATGAGAGTGAGAGGTAGGAATAAAATTGGACGCATGACAAATGGTGAAAGCAGGTTCAAACGAATGTTCGAGAGCGCATAGGTATCGCCTGAATTGCCCGTAGCGGAATGACTTTGATGTTTCCATGCTGGTAACCTGAAGTTACCAGTCGCTTTCGACAGGTTTGGAAGATCCCGAGAAAAATGATCGGTAAGACCAAAGTCTGATGGTGAAAGCGAATGCATCGTGATAGTCGTTTGGCACGGTAGGGAACGTCCACGCTGATCGCGTGGCTGCTTCTGCCGTCACTTTTTCATCAAAATCCCACTCCCATGATCCATCCAAAGCTTCTGAATCAATTCCACGTCAAGCCCGGAACCGAGGTGAATCTCAAGGATTACGTGACGGACTGGACCGAAACGGATGAAGCCAAGGAACTCGGCAAAGATGCGATCAAGGAACGCGCCGCGGAGATCCTGGAGGAGAGCCGCAAGCAGCTCGACGCCGCGCAGGAACTGTTATACGCCAGCGACACCCGCTCGGTGCTGTTGATCTTCCAGGCGATGGATGCGGCCGGCAAGGACGGCACGATCCGCCACGTGATGTCCGGCGTGAATCCTCAAGGCTGCCAGGTTTACAGCTTCAAGAAACCTTCCGCGGAGGAGTTGGATCACAATTTCCTGTGGCGCTACATGAAGTCGCTGCCCGAGCGCGGCCGTATCGGGATCTTCAACCGTTCGTATTATGAGGACGTGCTTGTGGTCAAAGTCCACCCGGAATGGCTCGGGCCGGGTGCACCCGCCGATCCTGACAAGAAATTCTGGGACAAGCGCTACGAGGACATCAACAACTTCGAAAAACACCTCTCCCGCAACGGCACGCTCATTCTCAAGTTCTTCCTCCACGTGTCCAAGGACGAGCAGCGGCGGCGCTTCCTCGAGCGCCTCACCAACACCGAGAAGCACTGGAAATTCTCCGAAGCCGACTTGGAGGAGCGCGAACATTGGAAAGCCTATCAGCACGCGTTCGAGGACGCCATTTCCGCCACCAGCACCAAGCGCGCTCCTTGGAACATCATTCCCGCCGATCGCAAATACGTGGCCCGCGCCCTGGTCGCGGATATCGTGACGGTGGCGATTCAGGACCTGGGGCTGGAGTTTCCCAAGGTGTCTGAGGAAAAAATGGCCAAGCTCGCCGCCGCCCGGGCCTATCTGGAGAAAAACGCGAACGGGGATCAACCGTAGGCCGTCCAAGGGCACCGCCGCCGGCAGCGGTGAGTTACGAGCGGAACGTTGACTGGCGGTCCGACCCTCGCATGATGAGGTGCCGGGAGAGGATCGCGAGCTTGCGGGCTTTCGACACCTGGTAGCGTTTTTCGAACACATGGAAACGGTCCTCACGCATTTTCACCAGCAGGAGATGGTAGATTTCCGCCATGATCCGGGCGGGGAGCAATGCGGCGCGGTCCACAGCTGTCAGGGCCGCTTCCGCCTCGCGGAAATAGTCTTCCGCCCGCGTGGCCTCGTAGTCCATCAGGGCGAGAAAGCGGTCATCGTGCAGCCGTTCGATGAGGTCCTGCTCGGTGTATTGGAAACGGGCGAGGTCCTCCAGCGGCAGATAGATTCGACGTCCGTTGGAGAGGTCTTCGCCGATGTCGCGCAGGATGTTGGTGAGTTGTAAGGCGTGGCCGAGTGCCACGGCGTAGCGTTCGGAACCCGGATCGGTGCAGCCGAAGATCCGGATGGAGACCAGCCCCACGGCGCAGGCGACTTTCCAAATGTAGCCGGAAAGATCGTCCCAGGTTTGGAACCGCTGCGGCTGGAGGTCCATGCGGCAGCCGTCGATGATGGCGACGAGCAGTTCGGTGGGGATTTCCCGCCGGTCGCGCAGGGAAATCACTTCCTGTTGGAATTCATCGGGCGCTTGGAAGCCATGAAGGAGTCCGTTTTTCCAAGAGTCGAGGCTGAGGGCGCGCTGCTCGTCCGGCACGCCGGCGTCGTCGGCCAGATCATCCATGGTCCGGCAGAAGGCGTAGAAAACCACCATGTCGTCCCGCCGCTCGCGCGGGAGGATGTTCAGGGCGAAGGCCAGATTCGACTTCGCCTTGCGGGTGATTTCCGAGGCGGCGGACACGGCGTCAGCGGATGAAACCCCAGTGCCCGGTGGTGATCGGCCAGAGCGAGAAGAGCGCGGGGCCGACGAGGTTGAACTCCTTGACCGGGCCCCAGTAGCGGGAGTCCAGCGAGTTTCCGGTATTGTCGCCGAGGGCGGCGTATTCGCGCATGCCGGGGCGGCCGTTCGAGGCGAGCGCGAGGGTGGATCCTTCCTTGGCGAGATACTGCGGCAGCTTTTTGCCGTTGTGGGCGGCCTCGTTCGGGCTGGCGAGGCCGTAGCCGTTCGGGTTGATTTTAAACGCGCCCTCGCCGCGGATGACCCGCTGGATGCCGGGTTCCTGGGCGATTTTCCCGTCGATCAGCAGGTTCGGCGTCTGGATGGAAAGCGTGTCGCCGGGCACGCCGCAGAGGCGCTTGATGTAGTGCGAGCCGGCTCCCTGCTCACCGCTGCGTTTCTGGATGCCGGCGATGTCGATGGTGTTGAAAACGAAGACCTCGCCGCGCTTGGGCTTGCGGAAATGATAGGAGAACTTGTCCACCAGCACCAAGTCGCCGGAATCGATGGTGCCTTCGCAAAGCACCATGCCCTTGGGAATCAATCCGCCGTTGCGCACGGCGTAGTTGATGGCGGAGCCGAGGCCGATCTCCGAGCTCGGGTTGGTGGGCGCGGGCAGGCGGATCGGCTCGGCATCGGAGAAGCGAATCTCGGATCGGCTGAAAAAGTGCATGAACTGGGTGTCCTTGATGTCGAGGCCACCCTGTTTCGTCACGGCGATGTGGCGGTCCTTGTCGTTCACCACATGGACGTAAGTTCTTCCTCGCATGGCTTTTTCCCACAGGCGGACGGGCAGGCTCGGCCACTCGTCGCGTTTCAGCGGCTTGCCGATGATGCCGTTGAGCGTGGGCTGCATGGAGCCGGTCGGGATGCGGAACGGCTGCAAATAATACGCCCGCAGGCCGAGGGCGATGACGATGGCTACGAACATCACCTCCACATTCTCCTCCAGCCATCCGAGCGGTTTTTCCTGCGGCAGGGAGTTCTCGCACACCGCGCGGATTTGCTTCGAGGCCTCGTCCACCTTTGCGCGGTCCTTGGATTTGATCGCGGCGACGAGGTCCACCCGGCGGGAGTCGATCTCGGCGACGCGGTCGGGCTTCAGGAGGTCGCGCTTGTAATCGACAAACTTTTTCGCGCCCTTGACGAGGTGCAGCGCTTCTTTCTTCCACTTCGGCGTGAACATGCGCGGAGTCTCACGGCGGATCGGGCCGACTGCAAGCGTGGAGAAACAGATGCGGAGCGCCTCAATTCAAGGCCATCGCACGGTTCTTGGCGCGGATGATGCGCACCGGCACCGGGTTGGCGGCGTCTTCGAGCAGGCGGCGGCGGGCGAGCAAGCCGTAGCGGGCGTTTCCGGTCGGCGACCAGTCGTCGCCGGCGGCCACCGTTTCCGCGGGAGTGAGCAGGGCGGGGGAGGCGTGGTCGAGCCAGGCGGAAGGTTTTGCCAATTCATCCCGGCTGAAACGGTGAAAGACCGGCTCCTTGAAAGTGACGATCAGATCCCCCTCGGCGGTGGGTTCTGAAATGAAGCGCACGTCCTCCCCGACGCAGGCGTCGAGTTTCTTGCGGGCGACGGCCAGCGGGTTCTGGCAGGGCTCGTCGATGATCACGCAGGTCCCGCGGCGGAAGAGCACGAAGCTGCGGTTCCCGGTCACGTTGTCCGAGCAGAACTTCACCAACTCGGCCGCGGACGGCGCAGGGGCGGCGGTTGCTTCCATGATCGGCGCGGGTTCACTCCGGGTGGGAAGAAGTGCCAGTCGGGCGTTGGTTTTTTTAAAATTCCCGGCTGGTAGGATAATCGCCGCGGTAAGACCGAACATTCCTGCAAGCATCAGGGCTGCCAGAAGTGCTACCCTCGATGAAAGAGGCGTTTTACAGGCGCTCGTTGGATTCAACATGAATTGAAATTATAAAAATATTGACAGTAAGGCAATCTTAAGTTTCTCTTTTTTTGTTACCCCACCCCGATGAAAATAGCAACACCACCGTCCCGTGGCCTGCTGTCCTACTTGCCGTCTGTTTTTGCGATGTCTCTTGGCATCGCAAGTTTCGGATTGCATGGGCAGGCCTATGCCCTCGCGGTCGACAGCGAACTTGTTTTGCTGGTCGATGTCAGTCAGTCCGGTCTCAATAAGAACGAGTTCAACACCCTGATGGGTGGATACGCCGCGTCTTTTTCGAGTTCCCAGGTTCTGAATTCCATCCAGTCAGGAGCCTACGGCCGCATCGCCGTATCGCTGATGCTCTACGGAGGTTCGTCATTTCAACAAGTCGGCATTCCCTGGATGTCGATCGGAAATGCGGCGGACGCGGCGCAATTCGCCGAGCTTGCCAATAGCGTGGCGAAGCCGAATTCCACTGGATTTCCGGCCGTCGGTTCCGCGATCACGGCGGCGACCCGGTCGTTCGGGACTGAAACGGGGGCGGCGTCCAATGGCTTCGAGAGCTCCCTGCAGATCATCGATGTGGCTGCCGCAGTGGCGCCCAATGCCGCCAACAGTGCCGCTGATACCGCGGCCCGCAACACGGCGATGGCTTCCGGCGTGGACTTGATCAACACCATCGCCCTCGGCAACAAGGCGGCAGCCATTGCCGCCTACTATACGACCAACGTGATCGGCAGCACCGTGACCGGCGTCACCGCGACGACGAGCACCTCGCCGATCAACGCCACGCTCACCACCACGCTGACCAGCGGCCTCACGCAGAATGTCGGAGCCGGTCTCACGGTGGTGCCTGAGCCAAACGCGGCGTTCGGCGTGTTGTTTGGAATCAGCCTGCTGATCCTCCGCCGCCACCGGGCATAATCCAGACGCTTGACACCCATGAAAGCCATGTCCCGATCCTTTGAGATGGAAACCATCTCCGATTTCGAGCCCGCGATCGATCCGCTTGTCGCGGAGCAGGTCGGTCAGGAAATCCTCGAAAACCGCCTCGATCCCGCCACCTGGGCCACCGCGCTCTCTGCCAGCGGCGGGAAACGACAGGAAGCCCTCGCCGCCTATGCCCGCATCCGTCTCCATCGGGTGGCCTCGCACCAAAGGCTTCGCCATGCCAAGGTCGCTTCGTTCGAGTCCCGGCGCTTGAACCAGTGCTTCGGCGTCAGGACCGTCCAGGACCTGCTTTGGAGGGCGCATCCCGAAAGGCAGTTGAACTTCCTCAAGCCGCGCTTGTCCGTGATGCCGCTGGCCATCCTGTGCATCGGTTCCGCCGGCAGCGTGGGAGTGCTCGGCCGCCTGCTGGGCCAAGCCTTGCCCGATTTGCTGGCCATGCTGCTGCCCGCGGTGGCGCTGTTAGCCGGGCTCGCCGTGGTGGCCGCCGCGGTGATGCTGCGTTTCACGCTGCCCAAGCGCTGGATCATGCTGGGCTGGAATACCGGACTGCTGTGCGCCTGCGCCGTCGCCTGTTTCGGCTCGCTTCTCGGCGGGGTGAAACTCATCGCCCGCGCGGCACCGCTGGAAGTCGTGGAAAAAGCCGGGAGCCCGCTCGCCGTTTCCGCGGTGGCCGTGCCGCACGCCCAAGATCAATCCCTCGCCGTCACCAGTCGGTGAAATTGGATCCGCCGGAGTCAATCGGGAGCGGCCGCGCATCGCCCCATTGACTCCGGCGATTCCGGTGCATGAATGGGGCGCGCCGGGTGATTCCCACCCGGCCCACCACCCTGCATGCTTTTTCTCGAACAACTCCGCGGCGAGCTCCGCAAGCTCTTCGCCCGTCCGCGCACCTGGATGGGCTACGGCGCCTTCATCATCATGGAGGCCGTCATCCTGTTTGTTTACAAACTGCCGCGCAGCCAGAAATACATGCACGGCATGCTGGAACGCAACGGCCTGGAATTCGGCACCTACTACAGCTCGCTGACCATCACCTTCACCATCATGCTGCTGAGCATGTTCCTGCTGGGTTCGATCTATTTCGCGCTCGTCGCCGGTGACATCGTGGCCAAGGAAAACGAGGATGGCAACCTGCGCCTCGTCTTCGCCCGGCCCATCAGCCGGCTGCGCTTGTTGTTGGTCAAATACACCGCCGTCTCGCTCTACACGTTTTCCTTCGTTTTCTTCGTGGGGATCTCCGGCTACGCCATGGCCGTCGCCGCCGTCGGTTGGGAGGGCGGCTTGTTCGTGATGGAGCCGAAAATGAAAGTCTTCGCCGCTTATCCGGACTGGTGGGAGGGAGCCAGCCGGCTCGCCATGTCCGCCGCCGGCATCGGCGTGAGCATGATCACGCTCTCGTCCATCGCCTTCATGTTTTCCTGTTACAAGATCAAGCCCGCCGCCGCCACCATCATCACGCTCACCATCCTCTTCGTGGACATGATTTTGCAGGGCTTCCCGTTTTTCAAACCTTACGAAAGCTACTTCATCACCTGGCGGATGAGCGCCTGGGTCTTCATCATGGAGCAGCAGCTCTCGTGGCCGAAGATCATCGAGTCCTACGCGTTCCTCTTCGGGCTCAACATCACCTTGTTCATCCTCGGCTGGCTTTCCTTCCAGACGCGCGATTTCAAGACTTGAGAATCCAGCGGCGGCTACCGTCTCCAGCAGCCCGTCGGACAACCCGCCGTTCGGGAAGCGCTACCGCGATTCTCCTCGCCGCCTCCAGCCGGTATCAGCCATCCTCCGTGAAGAACTGAATTCAATGTTAGGTGACTAAAACCCCACGCTTAAAATGAAGGTTTTTTCCAAGATTGCCATCACGATCATACTCTTTTTTGTGATCATTCTTGGATCTGGCATTGCTCTTGTATGGAGCGTCAATTCTTACCACGCGAGGCACCGCGACGAACACCTCGGGCAGTTAAGGCGCATTCAAGCCAATCGGCCGACTGAAGAACAACTTGAGAAGATGTTTGGCACGCCCTTGACGATAATTCCCACGGAGGAAGCCGTATCGTTTGCTAAGAAAAACTGGGGAGGGTCGACGTTTTCAATTAGCGCGGACACGTCTCGTCTTTCAAGGCGCACTCTCGTGTTCCTTGTCAGTGACATGGTTTATTTTGTCTTTCTTGATGCTGCCAGCACCATGATAGACTCTGCACTCGTGGCCAATTAAGCAATATGCCCCAAGCCTTATCAAGAATCCCCATCATTTCCCAACAAGCCGCGATGGGGCTGAAGATGGGCCGGCGGCGGCAAAAGCAAATCAAGACGCGGCTTTGACCTCGTCCCAAGTCTTGGACCAGAGGGCGAGGGCGTCGCCGAGGTCGTCGATGGGCTCGCACTTGGCGAAGACTTCCGGGGAGGGGAAGAGCGCTTCGTTGCCGCGGAAGTCCTCGCTGAGGAGCTTGTAGGCGCCGCTGTTCGGCGCGCGGAAGGCGATGGCTTCCATGTTGGCGGCGGCGTTGGCCGGCTCGGTGACGAAGTTGATGAACTTGTGGGCGAGCTCGGTCTGGGCGGACTTGACCGGGATGCAGAGGTCGTCACAGGAGAACGCGGAGCCTTCCATGGGGATTCTCACGACGATGTCCTGATTCTCGTCCGCCACTTGCAGGAGGTCGCCGGCGTAGCCCTGGACGAGGTGGAACTCACCGGAGGCAAGGCCGCTCTTGTATTG
>JBEDKU010000640.1:0-3044 GCA_041172045.1 Verrucomicrobiota bacterium
TCTAACGAAATAGAGGCGGGATCGGCGCTTTCGCTCAATCCCCCGGCGGTGGCGATCGCCGCGGACAAGTCCCGCTTGCCCGAGGTGGGAATCGGGCTCTGCCCCGGGCTTTTCACCGCCCCGAGAATCGAGACCTGCTGCAGGGCGTATTCGTCGACGGTCAGCGTCACCTTCGGCTCGACCACATAGTCGGCGTCATAAAGCGCCCGGATCTTTTCGATGGAATCGGTCATCGATAGCCCCGCGATTTTCACCGGGCCGATGAGGGGAAACATCGCCTCTCCGGTTTGCAGCACCCGCGTCTGGCTCGACAGGGCCGGCTCGTTGAACACGGCGAGCCGGATGACGTCGTTTGCCTTGATCACATAGGACGACGTCTCCGCCACGCCCGCATCGCCGGATTCCGCGGGCAGCTGGTTGGTGAACGCAACGCAGGACATTGCGACACGGAAGACAAAATTACTTAAATTCATAAGGAGGCCTTGATTGGACAAGAAGGTCAGAATTGATAGCTGAGAGAACACCCCGCCTGCAGGCCATCCCAGTTTTGCGCCGGGTTGTCGCTCATGCTGTCGTTGTAACGCACGAAGACCGTGGCGGACGCGCGATCGCCAAAGACCGGCATCGAGAGGGAAATGCTGCTGTTCAGATAGTCGATGCCCGCACCCGCGCCGCCGCCCGGGGAGTCGAGATAGGTGGTGTGGTCATAGCCCAGCGCCAAGGCCGCGTTGACGCGCCCCATCCGGTGGTTCACCGCAAACTGCAAGGCCGTGCTTTCACGAAACCCGACGTTGGCCAGACCTTGTGCCTCAACCCCGCGATTCAAGGACAAGTTGAACCCCCACAGCCGGTTCAAGGCATACGCGGCGGAAAACGACGTGGAAAACATGGGTGAATCACCGCCATCGTCGCTATTGTCACGATCCATGAAATCCCACCCCAGCATGCTTTGAATGCTGACCTTGCGGGAAAGTTGGTAGTTCGCCGACAAGGAGGGCCCGATCGTGGTCCGGGCGTCAAGCAGGTCTCCGGCATTCTCGGAGTAGGAGACGCCCGGCCCGACTTGGAACAAGGGCGAATACCTCCACATCGCCGAGAGGTTGGCGGTGCGGCTTTCCGTGGCACTCACGCCGTCCCCGCCATCGGTCCAGGAGCTCCTTAAGGACGACACCAGCGAGGTTTTCCGGCTGAATTCGTAGGCCGCCGAAAAGCCGACACCGTAGGATGCCTGCCGGATCACCGCACCGGCGAAGCGGTTGCTGCCTTCGTTAAAAGTTTGGTTCAGGTCGGCTGACAGCTCCAGGCGTCCGGCATGGTAGCCCGCCGTTCCATTAAACCCGTAATTGAACGACTTGAGATCGGGAGCGGTCAGCGGCAGCTCATAGCCTCCCAGCACTCCGAGACCCAGATCCCACAAAGAAGTGTTTCTCGCCCACCGCACGGACGAGGACAACGACTGGACGAAGTCATCCTCCGTCGGGTCGGCCGCCGTGCCGGCTCTCTGATTGAGGTTCGAGTCGTAATAACTCGAAGCCGAACAACCGATCGAGATGCCGGATAAAAGTTCCTCCGCTCCGTCAAATCCACCGAACTCCACCGCGCCGGAACTCCCTGGCAGCGGACTCGCAAAACCTGAACTTCCCGTTTGCCCCCCAATTGCCGAGGCGTCGTCCGCACACAGATCTCCAAGCAAGCCCGTGAAAATCAGCAAGAACAAGATGGGATCGTTGGAACGACAAGTCACTGGGGTCACGGTGGGACGCCCGGCACGCTACGATCAAATTAATAAGGCCGAAAATAATGCATATTATGCACACTTCAGCGGTGCAACGGAGCTCGTCATCAGGCCGACCACCCATGGAATCCGGCGGAACAATCCGTCAATCCGGGGTAATGCAAAATTTACATGCCTCAAACACCAAGTCCTGTTGCAGGGCATTATAAGCAGGTCTTAAATACCGCCGCGGTCTGATTAACCAGTTCGTTGAAAAACTCGGATACGAGCCAGCTCTAGCACTTCCCCACCCCATGCAAACTATTAAAGAGAAGAAAATTCGTTCAACAGGCACCGTGAAGACTCCCAAGACTTCCAGCCTGGTTGTGGATTCCGACAAGGTCCAAATTCCCAGCAACGCTCCGAATCTCATGATCCACGCGATGGACTCGATATTCAGCAACATGCGGATTCACCGCGTTTCGATGAGCTCATGCCATGCGATCGTCAAACTCTACATGGCGTTTACCACTAAGAAGGAATTGATCAACCTGAGCTCGTTGGCGTCTCAATTGGGAGTGACCACCGCGGCCATCACCAGCGTCGCCGACTCCATGGAAAAACTGGGCTTCGCCAAACGATTGGTTGACCCCGGTGACCGCCGGGCGGTCATGATCAGCCTGACCCCGAGGGGAATGCGATTTGCCGAATCCTTCGGAGCGACAGGGATCGCCCACCAGTGAGGACGCCGGTCAGGCAGACCGCCCGATAAGCGACCGGGGTACCTGCCCCAGCTGACCTTGCGGTTGTGAGGTGAATGATTCCGCGCAGACAGAGACCGCAATTCCGGTCCTGCGCGGTCATTCGCCCCCTTTTTCGTGGGCCGCCTCGTGGCCCCTTCTATCAACTTCCGGCGTGGGCTGTCGCTTCCGGAAGTCACGTGTTGATGACACCCCGGTTGCCGATTGCCATCGTGAATCGAGACACTCCCATGTCGGCGGGTCGTTCCTGGGCGCGCGGATGATCGTCCCGGTAGCTCGATCATCGCAGTCCGTTTCTTGGGGTCTATCGCGATTCCCAGGAAACCTACCGGATCGATGGGTAATTCGTGCAGATTCTGCATTAACCGCTCGGTCATTTTGCAAAAACAAAATTGAATGTTAGATCAGTCATGCGTGGATGAACACCTAGGCAGGCCGGGCGGTTCTCAACCCCACCCATCAGCCCGCATTCACGCCGAATTTCTAATAGGCGATTCCCGTGGATGGAAGGTGGATCGCATATGAGGTTCTCCAGCTTGGCTATCTTTTCCGTTTTCCAAAATCAGGTC
>JBEDKU010000641.1:0-17419 GCA_041172045.1 Verrucomicrobiota bacterium
CTATCATCCGGACGAGACCGACGAGTTCGATTTCTTCACCTCGACAGTGGCACATTCCCATGGCGCGTTTGATTGGGTGTTGATCGCCCTGGTGTTGGCGTCGCTAGCAGTCGCGGTGCTGGGTGTGAAGCCGGTGTTCAAGATCAGCGCTCTCGCCTTAGGCCTGGGTTCGCTTTCGCTGTTGTCCATTTTCTGAATCCCTTCTGCTGATGCATCTTTCTCCTCGCGAACAGGAAAAGCTCCTCATTGTCGTCGCCGGTGATCTCGCAAGCCGCCGCCGCGCGCGAGGGCTGAAGTTGAACTACCCGGAAACCGTCGCCTTGATCACCGCCGAACTGCTCGAAGCGGCGCGCGACGGAAAATCCGTGGCGGAACTCATGAGTTACGGGACCACCCTGATTTCCCGCGACGAAGTCATGGAAGGCGTCGCGGAAATGATCCATGACGTCCAGGTGGAGGCAACCTTCCCCGACGGCACCAAACTCGTCACTGTCCACAATCCCGTCCGATGATCCCCGGAGAAATCATCACCCCGCCCGGTGCGCCCGACCTCGATCTCAACCCCGGTCTTGCCACGCTCAGCGTCATCGTCGCCAACACCGGCGACCGGCCGATCCAAGTGGGCAGTCATTTCCATTTTGCTGAAGTGAACTCCTCGCTCCACTTCGACCGCGCCGCCGCCCGCGGATTCCGGTTGAACATTCCCGCTGGCACCGCCATCCGCTTCGAGCCGGGCGACACGCGGGAAGTTCCCCTAGTCGCTTTCGCCGGCACCCGCGAGGTCCATGGCCTCAATAACCTCGTCAACGGATCGCTCGACTCATGAAGCAAACCCGCGCCAACTACGCCGGCATGTTCGGCCCCACCACGGGTGACCAAGTCCGCCTCGCCGATACCGAGCTGTTCATCGAGGTCGAGCGCGACCTCATCGCCGAGAACGGCGGCTACGGCAACGAAGTGAAATTCGGCGGCGGCAAGGTGATCCGCGACGGCATGGCGCAGTCACCACTCGCGCTGGATGCGGATTCGCTCGATCTCGTCATCACCAACGCCCTCATTCTCGACGCCGCCCAAGGTGTCATCAAGGCGGACATCGGCATCAAACACGGCCGCATCGTCGGCATTGGCCACGCGGGAAACCCCCTGCTCCAGGACGGCATCACCATGACCATCGGCGCGGCCACCGAGGTCATCGCGGGTGAGGGGTGCATTGTCACCGCCGGTGGCATCGACACGCACATTCATTTCATCTGCCCTCAGCAAATCGAGCACGCCATCGCCAGCGGTGTCACCACGCTCATCGGCGGCGGTACCGGTCCGGCCCACGGCACCTACGCGACCACCTGCACGCCTGGGAAATGGAACATCCACCGGATGCTGGAGGCCGCCGAGGCGTTTCCCGTCAACCTTGGATTTCTCGGAAAAGGAAATTGCTCCTCACCCGAACCGCTACGCGAACAAGTCCTCGCCGGTGTCATCGGCCTCAAGCTCCACGAAGACTGGGGCACCACGCCCGCCGCCATCGACACGTGCCTAACTGTCGCTGACGAGTTCGACATCCAGGTCGCCATCCACACCGACACCCTGAATGAAGCCGGCTTTGTCGAAAGCACGTTAGCCGCATTCAAGGGCCGCACCATCCACACCTATCACTCCGAAGGTGCCGGCGGTGGTCACGCGCCCGACATCATCCGCGTCTGCGGCGAGGCGAACGTGCTTCCTTCCTCGACCAACCCGACCCGCCCCTTCACTACCAACACCATCGACGAGCATCTTGACATGCTCATGGTTTGCCACCACCTCGACTCGCGCATCCCGGAGGACGTCGCTTTTGCCGAAAGCCGGATCCGTCCGGAAACGATCGCTGCCGAAGACCGCCTTCACGACCTCGGTGCGATTTCGATGATGTCATCCGACAGCCAGGCCATGGGCCGCATCGGCGAGACAATCACCCGGACCTGGCAGACCGCGCACAAGATGAAAGTCCAGTTCGGAAAACTCGACGGTCCAAGTCATCCTGCCGCAGACAATTTCCGCGCGCTGCGCTATGTGGCGAAATACACCATCTGCCCCGCCATCACTCACGGCATCGCCCACGAGGTCGGCAGCATCGAAGTGGGAAAACTGGCGGACATCGTCATTTGGAAACCTGCCTTTTTCGGCGTGAAACCGGAAACCATCCTCAAGGGTGGCCTGATCGCCTGGGCCAACATGGGAGACCCCAACGCTTCCATCCCCACGCCGCAGCCGACGATGTATCGGCCGCAGTTCGGCGCGTTTGGAAAGGCCGTCGCCGCCACTTCCGTCACCTTCGTGAGCGCCGCGTCGTTGGAATCCGGCTCGCTCGTCGACCTCGGGCTGGCCAAGCGTCTCGTCGCCGTGAAAAACTGCCGATCCGTCACCAAACGCGATCTCCCGTTCAACGATGCCTTACCGGCGATCACGGTGGATCCCGACACCTACACGGTCACCGCCGACGGCGAGGAACTGCGGTGCGAACCCATGGCCGTGCTGCCCATGGCGCAGCGCTATTTCCTGTTTTAGGGCTTGGTGGCGCCTCACCGCTTGGAACAGGCGGGAGTTGACACCCGGGAGTCAACGCGATTTCGTCGCGCTCAGGTGATGCCGAAGACACCGAGTTAACAGCCAGATGAAGCGTCTATTGAATCACCGGGAACTCCTTGCCAATTTGTGGCAGCTCCTCAAATGGACGGTGCTGGTCGTGCCGGTCGGAGTTCTATCAGGCACGGCGAGCGCTTTTTTTCTCTGGTCGCTGGACCGGCTCACGGAAATGCGCTGGCAGCACGGCTGGCTGCTGTTTTTGCTTCCCGTGGCCGGAGTGGTGATCAGCCTGATCTATCATCACTTCGGGAAATCCGTCGAGGCGGGCAACAATCTGATTCTTGAGCAAATCCACACGCCCGGCGGCGGCGTGCCGTTGCGGATGGCTCCCTTGGTCCTCATCGGCACGCTGCTCACCCACCTCTGCGGCGGTTCCGCCGGCCGCGAGGGGACGGCGGTTCAAATGGGTGGAAGTTTGGCGGACGCCTACCGGCGGCTGTTCCGCATCGACGCGAAGCACCAACGGATGCTGCTCATGGCGGGCATCGCGGGGGGCTTCGGCTCCGTTTTCGGCACGCCTCTCACCGGTGCGATTTTCGCCATGGAGGTTATGGTCATCGGCCGCATCCAGTATGAGGCGCTCGTCCCGGTGCTGGTCGCCAGCATTGTGGGCGACTACACCTGCTCCGCCTGGGGGATCCATCACACCACCTATCACATCGGCATCGGCGGCGGCTGGCAGCTCGATCCGTTGCTGTTGGTGCAGGTCGTCGGAGCGGCGGTTTGTTTCGGCCTTGCGAGCCGGTTGTTCTCCGGGATGGTGCATCTGTTTCAGGGATTCTGGCAGCGCGTCATCCCGCTGCCGTGGTTGCGGCCGGCGGCGGGGGCGGCGTTCGTCATCGGGTTGGTCTATCTGCTCGGGACCCGCGACTATCTGGGCCTCGGCGTGAGCCATCCCGATCCGGATGTCGTCACGATTCTTTCGTCATTTCGCCCCGGAGGCGCGGATCCCTGGAGCTGGTGGTGGAAACTCATTTTCACGGCGGTCACCCTCAGTTGTGGATTCAAGGGCGGTGAGGTGACGCCTCTGTTCTTCATTGGCGCGGCTCTGGGGAACTGCATCGCCACGCTCACCGGCGCGCCGGTGGATCTTTTCGCCGGCTTGGGATTCATCGCGGTTTTCGCCGGTGCGGCGAACACGCCGCTGGCCTGCACCCTGATGGGCATCGAGCTTTTCGGTGCCCACCACACGGTGTATTTCGCGGTGGCGTGTTTCGTCGCCTATCATTTGAGCGGGCATTCCGGCATCTATCGTTCCCAGCGCATTGGCATTTCGAAGCGGGGAGGCCAGCCGCCGTCGCCCTGACCCACCAGGGTTCTATCATTGGATTGCCACCCTCGCTCCGCTGCGGTTTATCCACGAGGGCGACGTTCCCAGTGGAACGGGGACGCTGTTTCCGCTTGCCAGCGGTGGAGCGAGTTCACAGTGTTTCGCTGTTCGCATGATTACCCGCATTTTTTCAGCAGCCCTTCGTGGTGTGGACGCCCATGAGGTTGAAGTCGAGGTCAACGCCCGCGGCGCGGACAAGCCGGTCGTCATCATCGTCGGGCTGCCGGATGCTTCGGTTAGAGAATCCTCGCAGCGGGTGATCTCCGCCATCGGCGCCTCCGCGCTCTATCTGGATGACGGCGTGAAAACGGTGAACCTCGCCCCGGCGGATTTGAAAAAGGAAGGACCGTCGTTCGACCTGCCGATCGCGCTTGCCATGATCGCCGCAAGCGGGACCAAGCCCTTCAACGCGGAGGACTGCTGTGTGGTCGGCGAGTTGGGCCTTGATGGCATGGTGCGGCCGGTGAAGGGCGTTCTATCCATCGCACTGGAGGCGAAGAACCGTGGCCGGAGCCGCTTGTTCGTGCCCGAGGCGAACGCGCCCGAGGCGGCGGTGATCGAAGGCATCGATGTGTTTCCGATTCGGAATCTCAAACAGGCGTGGGAATTCCTCAACGGCGACATCATCATCCCGCCATTCCGCCTGGACCGGAAGGCGTTCTTCAATTCCCACCGGTCATACGAAGTGGATTTCGACGAGGTGAAAGGTCAGTACCAGGTAAAGCGCGCGCTCGAAGTGGCCGCCGCCGGAAATCATAATTTACTCATGGTCGGGCCGCCAGGAACCGGGAAATCCATGTTGGCGAAGCGCATGGCCTCGATCATGCCGGACATGACCGAGGAGGATGCAATTGAGACAACCAAGATCCATTCCGTCACGGGTTTGTTGGACTCGAAACGTTCTTTTCTAACGACCCGGCCTTTCCGCTCGCCGCACCATACGATTTCCGATGCCGGGCTGCTCGGCGGCGGTACCAATCCGGGGCCGGGTGAGGTCTCGCTCGCCCATCACGGCGTGCTCTTTCTCGACGAACTCCCCGAGTTCCGGCGGCAGACGCTGGAAGTTCTCCGGCAACCGCTAGAAGACCGGGTGGTGACAATTTCCCGCGCCGCCGGATCGCTGACATTTCCCGCCAACTTCATGCTGGTGGCGGCGATGAATCCTTGTCCTTGCGGTTACTACGGAGATTCGAAGCGCGAGTGCCGCTGCTCGCCACGGCAGATTGAAACCTATCGCCAGAAGATCTCCGGGCCGCTGCTGGACCGGATCGACATCCACTGCGAAGTGCCGCTGGTGGATTTCCGCGAGCTGTCTTCCAATACAAACACCGGTGAGTCATCCGAAACCATCCGCCAGCGCGTCATCGCCGCCCGTGGCATTCAGTTGGAACGCTTTCGGAAATCGTTCAATTCGACGAATTCTTCGATGGGCTCGCGTCAAGTCCGCCAGCACTGCCAGCTCAACGCTGAGAGCAATGGCTACCTCGAACACGCGATGGAGGAGATGAACTTCTCCGCCCGGGCGCATGACCGGATCCTGAAAGTCGCGAGGACACTTGCAGATCTGGCGGGAGCACCCGACATCCGTCCGAACGATATTCTGGAGGCGATCCAATACCGTTCGCTGGACCGGAGGCTTTTCAGCTAGAGTTCCTGGCTCTGGCGGAGGCGGGGTTGAGAGAATCGGGTGAATCACGATCACGGAAATTCTTCATTATTTCCAACAGCTCTTCCGGTGAGGTGGCGTTCATCAGGGCGGCTCGGGCGGATTCGGTGTGGGCAAGCCGGGCAAGTTGCCTGAGGAGGGACAGCTGGGTTTCAGGCCGCTCGGCGGGCGTCACCAGCAGGAAGCACAAGCGGACGAGCTCGGATTCCGCGGTGGAATACATGACGCCTTGCCTCGATCGGCCCAGGACGACGAGTGGAGCGGCGAGGCCGGGGCAGCGTGCGTGCGGGATGGCGATTCCGTTGCCCAGATCGGTGGAAATCTCATCTTCGCGTGCCAAAGCGAGGGCGGTGAGTCGTGAGGCATCCATTGCCAACGGGAGGTGGTGGGCGGGAACGGCGGAGACAAGTTCCCGGATTGCGTGGTCACGTGTGCTCGCTTCCATTTCCATCACGGTGCCACCCCGCGCGACGGCGTCGGTCAGGAGGAGCGGCTTGTCGTGATCGTCCTCATCCTCGAGTTGACCGACGACCTGTTCGAGAATGTCCTCCAGCGTGATGAGCCCGAGCATCACCCCGTCATCTTCGATCAGATAGAGGCTGGCGCCCTCCTCCTGCATGCGCGTGAGAGTAGCATCGATGCTTTCGTGAGAGTGGATCGACTTCAACGGCCGGATCAGGCTGGTCCAGTCTCCGTCGCCGGTATGGATGATGAGATCCTTGGCGAGCAGATAGCCTGTCGGCCGCCGGGACTGGGGGTCAACCACCGGCCAGCGCGAGAAGCGGTCGCGGGCGATCTGTTGGAGAACCGCTTGATGGTTGGCTGCTGCGGACAGCCAGCGGACCTGCGCCCAGGGCACCATCACGGAGGCGATGCTCTGTGACCGGATGTGGGTGAAATTGTCCATGATGAGCTGGAGGCGGATGTCTTGGAGTTTCCGTTCCGCCGCCTGGCGATGGACACCGGTGTCGGCCAGGACCAGGCGGGCGAGCGCCACAGCGGCTTCCGCCTCCTCGAAAACCGCGGCTGAGGCACCGCTTTTTTCCAATTCATCGCGTTCCCGCAGGTAGCGCGCCCGGACTACGATCCGGACGGTCTCGCTGAGGCTCCGGCCGGCGGTGACAACCGCCGCCCGGTGCGACGCGTTTGGCAGGGTGACCACCAGGTGGGAGGCCCGGCGGATTCCGGCCTGTTCGAGGACGCCCAGATTGGATCCATCGCCGAAAATCGCCGCCTGCCCCTCGGCATGGAGCGCGGCGATGGTGTCGATGTTCATGTCGATGACGACGGTGGAAAGGCCGGCGTCCTTCAAGACGGTGTGAACCGAGCGGCCGACCGGTCCGTAGCCGACGACAACTGCGAGCCGTTTTCCGTCCTCCGCGGAGTGTGAGGGCCCGGAGTCCGTCAGGCTCATGGATGCCGCCTTGCGTTCGGCACGGCCGTTGAGCAAACGCCACAGGCGCGGGCGCTTCCTCAAGCCGTCTTCGATTTGAGGCAGGGCGCGGAACAGCAGGGGATTGAGGGTGATGGAAATGATCGCCGCAGCGACGAGAACATTGGCGCCCGACTCCGGCATCAGGCCGTGTTTGCGGGCGAGCTCGGATAGAATGAAGGAAAACTCACCGATCTGCGCGAGTCCGATGGCCACCGTGAGTGCGGTGCGCACGGAATGACCGAGCACCGCCACGATCAGAAGCGCCGCCAGCGGCTTGACGATCAGGATGATACCGAGTGCCGCAGCCACCATCAACGGCTGTTGGATCAGGAAAACCGGATCAAACAACATGCCGACGGATACAAAAAACAGCACCGCGAACGCATCCCTCAGCGGCAGGGCGTCCGCCGCCGCCTGATGGCTGACCGGTGACTGCGCCACCACCATGCCGGCGAGGAACGCTCCCAGCGCCATCGACGCGCCGAAAAAGAAATAGGACGCGGCGGCAATGGCGACCGAGAAAACAAGAATCGTTAGAGTGAACAATTCCCGCGAGCGCAAGCGCGCCACCCGGACCAACACCCAGGGAACGACTTTCGAGCCGGCCACCAGCACGATGGCCACCAGCACCCCGAGTTTCACCAAGGCCACGCCGAGTGTCCACCAGAACGCTCCCGGACCTGCCGCGGATTCTACCGCGGCCCCGGCTCCGGCGGCATGGACTTCCATTCCTAACACCGGAATCAGCACCAGCAGGATCACCGTGAAGATGTCCTCCACGATCAGCCATCCCACCGCCACATGTCCCTGTCGCGAGCTAAGCACATCGGCGTCCATCAGCACCCGCATCAGGACGACGGTGCTGGCCACCGCCATCGCCATGCCGAGCACGGCACCGGTTTTCAAGGGCATGCCGAATGCGGAAAAAACCGCCATCGCCAGCACGGTGGCGATCAGGCTCTGGCCGACCGCTCCTGGAATGGCCACGTTCTTGACCGCGATGAGGTCCTTCAGGTGAAAATGCAACCCGACGCCGAACATCAGGAGAATGACTCCCACCTCCGCCAATTGCGTGGCAAGATGCACGTCGCCCACGAAGCCGGGCGTGTGCGGCCCGATGAGCACTCCGGCCAGGAGGTAGCCCACAATCGGTGACAGCCGGAGCCACTGCGTCAGCAACCCTAGCAGCCATGCCGCGGTGAAGGCGGCGGCGATGGTGGAGATGAGGGGGAGATCATGCATGGGCTGGTTGTAGGGTGGAACTGAACCAGCGGCAATCATGCAAACCGGCCGCAGCAGTGTTTGAATTTTCTACCCGAGCCACAGGTGCAGGCGGCGTTGCGACCAGCTGGCTCTGCCGACCGGTTGGGTTCGCGCTCGGGGAGATTGAGCTTGAGCGCGCTCTCCGTCGGCGACCCTTCATGGAGTTGCGAGAGCAAAGCATCGAGACCAGCGGCGGAACGGAACAGGTTTTGCAGCGCACCCTGCTTGATCGCATCCATCAGGGTGAGAAAGAGGTCGTAGCCTTCATTCCGATATTCAACGAGAGGATCCTTCTGGCCCTGGGCGCGGAGGTAAACCCCTTCGCGCAACTCGTCCATGTCGGTGAGGTGCTCCTTCCAACGCTCGTCGATGGCGACGAGCACCATCCGGCGTTCCTCCCGAACGAGCAGCTCCATTGGCAGGCTTGCGACTCGGGTCTCATAAGCGGTCCGCACCCGGTTCACCGCCATTGCGGAGAGGGTTTCACCGTTCTGGTCCAGCAGTTCCTCCTGGCTGATGTTGATAGAGAACGTTGCGCGAAGCCATTGTAACAGCTGGCTGTGGTCGGGGGCGTAGGGATCACCGTCGGCGAGATGTTGCTGGACTCCCGCGGGGATGGTTTCCGCGATGATTTCATGAACCATCTTGCGCGTGTCCTCCGTGGTGAGCACCTCGTTGCGATAGCCATAGACGATCGCGCGCTGCAGGTTCATCACGTCGTCGAAATCAAGCACGCGCTTGCGCGACTTGTAGTCGCGCTGTTCGACCTGCCGTTGTGCGGTCTCGACGAGCGTGCCGAGTGACGACGATTTGCGGGATTTTTCAGATTGCTCGATCAAGGCCGCCATCTGATTCGGGGACGCATGGTTGCGCATCAGGTCGTCCTCCAGAGAAATGAAGAATTGCGAGCGACCGGGATCGCCCTGGCGCGAACAACGGCCGCGGAGCTGACGGTCCACCCGGCGCGAGGGATGGCGTTCGGTGCCGATGACGAACAGTCCGCCGAGTCCAGCCACGCCTGCGCCGAGCTTGATGTCGGTGCCGCGGCCGGCCATGTTGGTGGAGACGGTGACCGCGCCGCGCTGACCCGCCAGGGCCACGATCTCCGCCTCTTGTTCATGGAATTTCGCGTTGAGCACCGCGTGCGGGATTTTCGCCCGCTTGAGCAGCCGGGAGAGCGTCTCCGATGACTCGACGGAAGCCGTGCCCACGAGAATCGGCTGTCCCATGGCGTGAGCGGCTTCGATCTTGGAAACCACCGCGTTGAACTTCTCGCGGCGGGTCTTGAAGATCTGGTCGTTCTCATCGATGCGGATGTTGGGCGTGTTGGTCGGGATGGGCAGCACGTCGAGTTGATAGATGTCGTGGAACTCGGCGGCCTCGGTTTCGGCGGTGCCGGTCATGCCCGCGAGTTTTTCGTAGAGGCGGAAGTAGTTCTGGATGGTGATGGTCGCGTAGGTCTGGCTTTCCTTTTCCATAGAGACCTTCTCCTTCGCCTCGACCGCCTGATGGAGGCCGTCGGACCAGCGGCGGCCTGCCATCTCACGGCCGGTGCTTTCGTCGATGATGGTGACCTTGTCATCCCTAACGACGTAATGAACGTCCTTTTCGTAGAGGCAATAGGCCTTGAGCAGTTGGGAAATGCCATGGACCTTTCCGGCCTGCGCATCCATTTGGTTTTGGATTTCCCGCTTGGCGGAAGCGAGCTGGTCCCGCGTCAGGCCGGGGTCGGACTCGATGGCGACGAGGAGCGGGTCGATGTCGGGGAGCGTGAAGGAATCCGGATCGCCGGGTGATAGAAACCGGCGTCCCTTCTCCATCAGGTCGGCGTCGTGGGCCTTTTCGTCGATGACGAAATAGAGCTCCTCCTTGAGTTTCGTGATGTTTTTCTGGAAGGCTCCATGCTGCGAGGAAAGCTCCGTCTTCTCCACCAGGCGGCGGATTTCCGGATCTTCCATGAACCGCAGGAACCGCCGGTTGCGCGGTTGGCCGAGTTTCAGTTTGAAAAGCGTGAGGCCGGCGTTCGTGGCGTCGCCCTGGTCCAGCAGGCGTCTCGCCTCGGTGGCGAAACCGTTGCAGAGTTCCGTCTGGCGTTTCACGAGTTGCTCGACCAGAGGCTTCCAGGCTTCAAACTGATAGGAGTCCCGCGATGACGCGCCGGTGATGATGAGCGGGGTGCGCGCATCGTCGATGAGGATGGAGTCCACTTCGTCGATGATGGCGAGGTGGTGGCCGCGCTGGACCTGCTCGTCACGGGTGGTGGCCATCCCGTTGTCGCGCAGGTAGTCGAAGCCGAACTCGGAATTGGTGCCGTAGGTGATGTCGCACGCGTAGGCCCCGCGGCGCTCCCACGGCGGCATCTGGTTTTCGATGCAGCCGACGGTCAGGCCGAGGAAGCGGAACAGCGCGCCCATCCAATCCGAGTCGCGCTTGGCGAGGTAGTCGTTGACGGTGACGACGTGGACGCCGAGGCCGGTGAGGGCGTTTAGATAGACGGGCAGGGTGGCGACGAGGGTTTTTCCCTCACCGGTCTGCATCTCCGCGATCATCCCGCGGTGGAGGGCGATGCCGCCGATGAGTTGGACGTCGAAGTGGACCATCTCCCACTTCATGGGATGGCCGTTGACGAGGATCTCGCTGCCGCACAGACGGCGGGTCGCGTTTTTCACCACGGCGTAGGCCTCGGGAAGAATCGTCTCCAGATATTTGACGCGGGTTTTGGCGAATCCGCCTTCGATTTGATGGAAGGCGGCTTTCGCGGCTTCAATCGACGGAACCGTGGCCGCGACTTCCCGTGGAAGCGACGTGAACTCCCTGCGGAGAACCGATAGACGCGACTCGACGGCCTCGGCGGCGACGCGGAGGCTGTCCTCGTCCATTTGCTCGATCAAAGCCTTGGGCGGAGCGTCCAGCGCGTGATAGCGGGCAAGGTGAGTTTGCCACCCGGCGGTGAGCTGGAGGAGCTTTTCGGCAGGCTCACCTTGGAGCGCTCCTTCAATTTCGTTGATGCGGGCGACGGTCGGTCGGATGCGGTTCACCTCGCGCTCGTTCTTGCCGCCGATGATTTTGGGGAAAAGCCACTGGATCATGAGAGTCGGTTTGGAATGAGGTTGCCGATGGAGTTTTGTGTTAGTTCTGAAGCGGAAGGATGTTCGTTGAATGACTTGAAAGTGTTCATGGATCGGTTGGAATGGAGTTGAAGCAGCCTGCCGAAAGGGCAGGTCGTCAGCCGGGCGCAAGATCGCCTGGCAGTGGGCGGAACCTCGTCTTCAGGACGGGTGAATCGTCGCGGGATCCGATGGGATCCACGGTATCGGGGGTGGCGAGGGTGTCAGGAAACGGCTGCCGGAAAAGGCCGCCGCGCCGACGCGAACGTAACACCATCAGGAACGCGACCCTGCGGGCGGCGCACGACCTTGAACCGCGCCCCGAAGCGATGGCACCGCCGTGAGTTCGCGGCCGGTTTCAATGCACAGGAACAATGACGATGAATCCAGAAGCCCAATCTCGCCGCTCGGAGTTGGATGGAGGAAGATCTGCGGATTGAAGATTCGTCCAAGTTTTTGCGCGTCATGCGCGACTTGGGACAGTTCGATATCATCGGAGGATTCGCCGATTTTTGAATTCGAATGATCCGGCGCAAGAGCGTTCAATCCGAATAACGCGACCAACGCAAGGACCCAGGGGATCCATGCGGCGCGAACAGTTCGGTTAGGGGTGGGGCTCATGCTTGCTTGCCGGAGTAGCGGGTCACGACCCGCCTTGGACATCAACATCAAAAGAGTCGGGGATCATGGGAAATTGTCAAACGCTTGATTCATGAGTTGGCCTGCGGCGGGAATTGCAAATCCGGTTCGGGGCGTCGTTTGATTAGAGCGTTTCACTCGTCCCCAAGGTTCCTCCCGAAACGAAGTCCGGCACGATGCAGATTTTACGGGTTTTGCGCGGGCCGTGGCGGATCACATCCATCAGCATCGCGCCGATTTTTTTGCCCATCCTGCCGCCATCGACGCGATAGCGGGAGACCGGCGGCTCGGTGTGGTCCAGTAGGAAGTCATCCCAAAGCGAGATCAACCCCATCTGCGAAGGGAAGCGGATGCCGGCGGCGAGAAGATGGCACAGCATCGTGACGCAGGTTTCCGGGCATGCGGAAATGAAGGCCGTCGGCCGCGGTCGCGAGGAGAGGATTCCCTTGAACTCCCGGCTGACCGACGTCCGGTCCTTGCCATGGACGACGACGCGCGCGCGGACGCCCATCCGGCGGGATTCCTCCACAAACGCCTCCGAAGCCAGGCGATCTCCCAGGCTGGTGGATTCATCCCGCAGGTAAACCAACTCGCGGTGCCCCCGTTCCTGGAGCAAGCCCGCCGCATGACGGGCGGCCGCCGCCGTGTCTGGATAAATGCACGGCAGCGCGAGATCCGCATGCAGCCGTCCTAACACCACGCAGGGTGGTCCGCTGGCGGCGAACCACCGTTGGATCGCTTCGGTCGAATAAATCAACAGCCACGCCGCCGTGTCGGGCTGGGTGGTCAAGCGTTCCAAGACTTCGGGTTGGTGATTCTGGAAAAGCCGCGGTTGGTATTCGAAGACCAGCCGATAGCCCGCCGTGGAAATTTTTTCGGCAAGAGCTTCGAGCGCGGTGTTTTGGATCTCACCCAGTTTAGCAAGAGAGTAGGGGACGAGCACCCGAACGATGGATTTCCGGGTGGTGCGGGATTGCGCGGCGGCTGGTTTAAGGATCCGGTGATGGTGGCCCCTGCCGCCCGGGGCCAGCCAATCATCGCGGAAAAGTTGCTGGAAGGCGCGGCGCAGGGTGACGCGGCTGACCAGAAGTTCCCGGCATAGCTGCGCCTCGCTCGGCAGTTCTCCCGTCCAGCGCGCGGAGTCGATTCCGTTCATCAGGGCGGTGGCCACTTGCTCGGTGAGCGTGCTGCGGTGAGGGATCAAGGCCATGGCGGGTAATTCCGGATCCTACGAGCGGGATACACGATGGCAATTTCTTTGGCGCATCAAGTTGTATCAGGAAAATACACTCTGGACCCGAGATCGCGGTTTGCGAACGCGCCATCCTTGAGCGATTCTTCTTCGCCCCAGCCCCGAGTCCTTGCCCGGCCCGTGACGGCCTCGTGATGAAACCCATTCAGCAGTTTTCCAAATCCCTGGTATTTTGCGTCGTTACCGTCGCCGCCATCTTCGTGATCGCGGTGAAGGGCCTCCAATGGGCGCGCAAGCGGGAAACCGAGGCTCCACGAGGATCGCTGGCGGGCGTTTCCGCTCCTGCCGTCGCCTCATTTGCGAAACCTCAGATAGGGACTGCGGCGGCGGAAGAAGTCCCCTTGCGGCCCTTGCCCGTGGCCGAGCGGAGCACGACCCATGAGTGGACGGCGGGAGATGGAATGGACCCGAAGCTCATCGAGCGGATCGCCCACAACCCCGACGAGTTTGTCAAAATGGTGGAGGAAAACGCGCGCATCAAGCGGCGGCAGCTCGTCTATCGAAATGACACCGCCGCCGCGGTGATCCAGCGCGCGCGGCTGAGCGGTGAGCCGGTCGGCCGCCTCACCCTGCCGGCGCTCGACGGAAAGGAACTCGATTTCGAAATCACCCGCGCCGATCTTTTCCCCTCGGGGCAGGGCGGGACGTTCACCGGTCGCCTCGCGGGCCGCGGTTCGTCGCTGGTCACGCTGGCGTTTCAGTTCGGTCGCGAGAGTTTCACGGTCGTCTCGCCGGAGGACGGGCTTTTCCTGCAAGCGCATCCCCGCGAGCCGGGGGAGATCATCATCACCAGTTTCGATCCCGACACCTACCTTCCGGCGGGCGGCGGCGAGGATCACATCGTGCGCCCGTCAGAAACTCCTGCAAAATGAACCCCTCCGCCAACCCTGTCTTTCTGCTCGTCGCCGCCATTTTGGCCGGGGCGAATGCTGGTGTTTTTGCCGCGGCCGAGGCGGACCTGCTGGTCGGTTACGATCAAAGCTACGTGTCTAGCAGCGGTGGCGCCGCCAATGCGCAGGTCGTCATCGCCAATGCCGTCGCCGGGTCGAATGCGATCAACGATCAAAGCGGCACCGGCGCGCGGGTGCGCATCGCCGGTTACCGCCAGTCCACGGAATCCAACTACCAGCGCACCTCCAACGGCGGCTTCGTCGGCTGGCTCGCCAACAATGATTCCCGCCTGGCCGACGTCGTGGACGCCGGCAACAACGTCGGGGCCGATCTGGTGACCTACATCTGTGAATCCACCGCGGACGGCGCCGCCGCCGTGGCGGAGCAGCCGGGGCGCTACTCATCGTTCGATCCCTCGGCATTCTGGTCCGCCGTCGTCGCGCACGAACTGGGAGGCCACAATTACGGGCGCTCGCACTCCGACGGAATTTTGAATCCCAAGACGGTGATGCTGCACAACTATTGCGGCGGCGGTGCGGCTCCTCCCTACCTTTTTACCAATCCTAACATTTGGTTCAACGGTGTCCGGCTCGTCGGCACCGGCGACAATTGCGGCCAGGGCGGACTCATCAACGGCGGCAACAACGCGCTGCCCACGGCGGCCAGCGCCCAAGGCGTGGCGGACCGCCGCGAGCGGGTCATCGTCGGTCCCAGCCTGGCAAATGTCGTCCGCCGCTGGTCGTTCAGCCGCCCCGCCGGGTCCGCGCCTGCGGGGACGACGCTGGTCGATCAGGTTTCCGGCGCGAACGCGGCGACCGTGCGCGGCAACGGCGCCGTCTTCACCGGCAGCGGATTGCGGATCCCGGGCGGCGGGACCGGGAATGTCGCGGCCAATTCCATCGCCGCCTACATCGACCTTCCGAACGGCATCATCTCGTCCCACACGGATCTCACCATCGAAGTCTGGGCGACGCCGCTCTCCACGACGAACTTCGCGCGCATCCTGGATTTCGGCCGCCCGGTGCAGGCGGGCGACGGACTTGGCGCGGCGGGTGAATACACCGGCACTCCCGGCACCGCCGCCCCCGGCGCGACTCAGTCTTCGGATGGGATTTTGCTCAGCGCGGCCGTCGGTACGAATCTCAACAACCAGCGGCTCGAGGCGAAGCTCAATGGCACGGCCGTCTTCCTCGACTCCGCCATCCCCACCACCGCGGGCGTTCCCCATCACTACACCATCACCTTCACCGACAGCGTCACCGGCGGGCGCTGGCAGTGGTATCGCGACGGCGACGCGGTGGCGTATCTCGACGTCACCCACCACCTCGCCGACATCGAGGACGTGAACAACTGGCTCGGCCGCTCGATGTGGAGCGCCGACGCGATGGCGAACAACGAGTATGCCGAAGTGCGGATCAGCAATGTGGCGATGTCCCGCGACCAGATCCTCGCCAACTACCTACTCGGGCCTAATTTCAGTGCCGCGACGGTGACGATGACCGGTAGCGACGCGTTGGGAGCGACCTCGTTCAATCTAGCCGGTCAGTGGAACAACGCCGCCGCGCCTTCCGCCGGTAACAGCTATGAGACCTTCGGCCAAACCCTGCGGACACCCGTGACAAGCGGTGCCGCGACATTCGCCGGCGCATCGCTCAAAATTTCCGGTGGGAGGCTGCTTTACAAGGGCACCGCTGCCAGCACGGTCACGGTCAACAACCTGACGGTGAGCAACGGCACCATCGCCCACGCGGGCACCGGGTCCTGCACCCTGGCGGGTGGTCTCAGCGTCGCCAGCGAGGGCGCGAAGCTTCACGGTGTGAACGCCGCCTTCAATGTCACCGCGAATCTCAGCGGCAGCGGCCCGCTCGCTGTCGTGGGCAATCCGTCCACGCTCTCCGGTTCTAACACGGCATTCGCCGGAAAGACGCTTGTCGGCGACGGCAATGCCGGAACCCTGATCCTCGCCGCCGAAGCGCCGCTTGGACCCAACCCCGCGACAGTGGTCTCCGACCAGTTGACCCTCAACCGGGGAACCCTGCAAACCACCGCGACCATGGCGCTGGATGACTCCAACCGCGGCATCCTTCTCGACGTCAGCGGCGGCACCTTCAATGTCGCCGCCGGCACGACGCTCACGGTGGCCTGCCCGCTTTCCAGCCCGGTCACCGCGGCTAACATCATCTCGGGCGCGCTCAGGAAGAGCGGTCCGGGCACCTTGGTCCTCAGCAGCACGAGCAGCACGTTCAAAGGAAATTTCCACGTCGACAGCGGCGGAGCGGCCAATGACGGCGTCGTCCGCGTGACCAACAACCAGGTGCTGGCGAACGCGCACAGTCCGATCTACATCGAGGCGAACAACGCGGGAAGCTCGACGCTGCAGCTCGACGGCTCGGCCGGCGGCATCAGCTTGCCTCGGGTTTCCCTCTCCGCCCGCAGCGGCACCACGCCGGGCATCCAGAATCTCGGCGGCACCAACAATATCGGCGGTCTAACGATGATGCAGGGCGGGGCGAACCACATCGTCCAGAGCGACAGCGGCCTGCTGAACTTCAGCGCGGGAATCGAGGGTGGAGTCACCGGCAACCGGACCGTCACCTTTCAAGGAAATGGCGACATCACCGCGCTCGGCGCCATCGCGGAGCTCACCGCGGACTTGCTGAACCTCCTCAAGCTCGGCTCCGGCACCCTGACCCTGGCCGGGTCGTGCAGCCATGACGGCACGACCACGCTCAACGGCGGTAGCCTCCGCCTAACCGGCAATCTGACGACCACCGGGGCGATGACAACTGCGGCGGCTACCACGTTTTCCGGCACCGGGACCAGCAATGCCGCGACTACGATCAACGGCATTCACGCGCCCGGAAACGCGATCGGCACACAGACCTTCACCGGCCCGCTCACCTACAATGCCAGCGCTCGGCTGCGGTGGACTCTCAACTCCAACAGTATCGCCGCGGGCGCGGCCGGCAAGGTGGCCGCCGCGACGGTGACGGTCACCGCCGGTGCGGCGATTGATCCCGTTTTCAACGGCGTGGGAAGCGCGGTCAACTTCACGGACAGCTTCTGGGTGCAGCCGCGGAGTTGGAGCGTTCTAGCCGGCACGGGCGTCACCGGCGGCTTCACGTTGGGCACGGTCAGCGCGGATGCCGGCGGCCGTCCGGCTTCCAATTACGGAACCTTCTCGCTCCAGCAAAACGCCACGGCGGTGATACTT
>JBEDKU010000642.1:0-3174 GCA_041172045.1 Verrucomicrobiota bacterium
TCGCCGACCATCTCGCCGGAACCTATCCGCGCGCCGAAGGCTACGACTTCCCGACGGTCGATGACGGTGTCGAAGGCATGGCCTTCATCGAAGCCGCCGTCGCCTCGTCCAAGGAAAACGCCGCCTGGAAGCCCGTTCACGGTTCCTAACTGGAGCGCGGAATTTATTCCGCTCGAAGTCCCTTCACGATGGCCGCCACATTGTGGCGGACCATCGCCACGTATCCCTGTCCACCCGTCCCATCGGCGATCAAAGGCTCTCCAAGCCGGATTCCCGTGTCCTTCGTCAGCGTCTGGAGAATTTTCGGATTCGACTCCTTCTCCGGGAAAATCGCGGCGACATGGTTCTTTCGCAAGTCCGCCACCAACGCTGCAAGCTCCTTGGGATCCGGCATTTGTTCCCGGTTGATTCCCTGCACCGGATGCGCCGTAAATCCGAATTCCTTGCAGAAATAGTTGAACGCCGCATGCGCCGTGGCGAGGTGGCGTTTGTCGCGGGGAATTTTTGAAATCTCTTTTTTCGCCCATCGTTCCAGCGCATCCAACTCCGTCCGGTAGGCTTCCGAGTTTTTCCGGAAGACGGCGGTGTTTTCCGGCGACGCCGCGACAAGCGCCTCCGTTACGATCCCGGTTGCCCGCCGGAACAGATCGATCGACTGCCACCAATGCGGATCGATTTCATGCTCATGCGCGTGGTCGTGCCCTTCATGGTCGCACGCTCCCTCCAGCGCCGGCAAGGTCGCGCCGACTTCGATCAAGGTCGCGCGGTTCGCGATGATGGCCTTCAACTTTGGCAGGTAGCCCTCCAGCCCCATTCCCGCGATGAGATAGAGCTTCGCGTCGTCCGCGCGTTTGAGATCCTCGGGCTTCGGCTCAAAATGGTGCGGATCCCCGTTCGGGCCGATCAGGTCGATCACCTCCACCTGATCGCCGCCCACCTGCCGGGTCAGATCCGCGAGCAGGGGATGCAGCACCGCGACTTTCAGCCCGGCGGCGGAGAGAGGAAGCAGCGCGAACAGCGCGAGGGTGACGATTCGGTAAACCATGGCGGAAATTTGACCCGACATCATCATTTTGCAAGTAAATTGCGTTTATTTTCACCCCGCCGCAGAGCGGGTCACGTCGATTCCCAACAGGCAGACGTCATCGTCGAAATGCTGGCTCTCGGAAAACGCCAGGACGCTGGTGAGAATACCGTCGAGCAGGTTTTCCATCGTGTCGGCGGTTTTCGCGCCGATGATTTCCATCAGACGGTTTTCGAAAAACGGCTCGCCACTTTGGTTTTCCGCTTCGAGCACGCCGTCGGTGAATAGGATCATCCGGTCGATCTGGGAGAGTTCGATTTCGTGGGTCGGATAGGCGGCGCCTTTGATCAGTCCGAGGCCCGGGCCTTTTTGGAAACGCTCGTGGGCGATCTGGCGGACGCCGCCTTTGCCGGCGATGATCGGGCCGGGGTGGCCGGCGCAGGAATAACGGAAAACGCCGGCGGATAGATCGATCACGCCGAAGAACGCGGTGGCGAACATGGTCGTGCCCGCGCGCTCGAGGATGGCGGCGAGACCTTCGTTGAGTCCGTGGAGGAAAAGCCCCGGCTCCAGCGCTTGGGCGCGTTGCTTTTCGAGCAGCCCGCGCAGCATCGCCACGATGAGCGCGGAGCGGACGCCGTGGCCCATCACGTCGCAAATCAGCACGCCGATGCAGTCTTCCGACACTTGCATGACTTCGAAGAAATCACCCGCCAGTCCGGAAATCGGGATGTATCGCGCGCTGAAACTGAGGTCCCCCTGCTCGCTACCGGTGTTCGCGGGAAATCCCTCGCCGGCGAGCGCCTGCTGGATTTCCCGGGCTAACATGAGCTCCTCCTCGTAGGCTTGGTTTTTCTGCAGGAGCTGCCCGGCGAGATCGGAGGCTTCCTTTTGGGCGGTGACCAGCTTGGTCACGTCACTGGAAACGCCGAAGGTGCCTTTGATCTTCCCATGGCGGTCGCGCCAAGGGAATTTCGAGGTGACCACCCAGGTGGCGTCGCCCTTGTGCCAGGTCTCGTGTTCGAGCTGGTCGATGATGGCCTCACCCGTCCGCATGATCTGCTTCTCGTCCTTTTCAGCCGGCATCCAGTGGTCGGAATCGAAAAAATCGCGGTCGTGTTTGCCGGTAAGGTCGTTGCCGGTGGGATAGCCGATCCACTCCGCCATCCGTTGGTTCGCCATCGTGATTTTGGATTCAAAATCCTTGAAATAGACCTGTAACGGAATGTGGTCGATGAGCTGTCTAAGTTGGAATCGCTCCTCCTCGACCTGCGCCTCGGCGGCCTTTCGCTGACTGATGTCGATCATGGACCCGGCGATGCGGAGCGCCTTGCCGGTCCGGTCACGCACCACGGTTCCGCGGATTTTCAACCAGCGCCAATCGCCGCCACCGGCCCGCACGCGGGCGTCCGCGGCCAAGGTCTCCGGACCTCCGTCCTGCAGCGCCTGGGTCACGGCGCGGACGAAAGCCTCTTTTTCATCCGGATGGATGGTCTCGTAGGGCGGGAGAAACAAGTTCGGCGCACGGTCTTTTCCGCACTCTAGGAACTCGAGGATGCGCCGCGAGTAGTAGATTTTCGCCTTGTCCGTCTGCCAATCCCAGACCCCTTCGTTCGAAGCGCGGAGGGCTAGCTCCAGCCGCTCAAGCTTCACGCTGTTCCTGTCCCGCGAATTCTGTGGATCCTCATTCATTCCATTGGCAGAGTGAGCGTTTTCCGGCTGATCGCAACCGGATTTCACCCGGAATCTCAGGTGTCCGGTAAGTCCCGCGTCAAAAATGAGAGAAAATCAGAAATAGGTTCGGAAACCCGCCAGCCAGGTCCAGCCGCTGAAGTCCTCGTCGCCGCCGGTCATGGAGCTGTATTTGACGCCGGACATGACCTTGAGCTTGTCGCCGTAAAAATAGTAGTTCAGCCCGGCGTATCCCGCGAGATAAGTGTCGCCGTTCCTGTTTTTTCCATCCGGGACGAGTAGCTCGTAGCGCTTGGGAAGCGGGATGCCTTGGTCGCCGCTGCTGCCTGCGAACTGGAAGGTGGTCACCAGTTGCAGCTTGTCGGACAGGAACCAGGTGGGCATGGCGGTGAATCCGCCGGTGTTCGCCGCCTCCGGCGAGCCGTCGCCCCAGAAGGCCTCGGTGGTCAGGCCGAAGC
>JBEDKU010000643.1:0-8905 GCA_041172045.1 Verrucomicrobiota bacterium
TTTCAAAATCCACTAGAACTGGAATGCGATTGGGCACCGCTCGACGCCGCACCGTTTTCCGTGGTTTTCCAAGAAATCATGTCCGCCATCCACAGCGGAATTTTTGAAAAAACCGTGCCGGTTGTCACCGAAACCGGGAAGGCCGGAAGCTCCCCGAAAGAGGCGCTTCTCGCCGCGATGAGCCGACAACAGGCGCCGCTCTATTCCTACGGCTGGCTGCGGGCGGACTCCGGCTTCGCGGGAGCCACTCCTGAACTGCTGTTCGCCCTGCGTGGCGACCAGCTCGAAACCATGGCGCTGGCCGGCACGGCCAGAAGCGAGGACCGCGAGGTGTTCGCGGTGGATGAAAAGGAAATCCGCGAGCACGAATACGTCGCCCAGACGCTGGTCTCCAAACTGTTGGATCTGGGCAACGTCGAACGCCGCTCCCGCGAAATCCTCGACCTCGGATCCATCGTCCACTTCCTCACCCTCATCCGCTTGGAAATCCAATCCCGGCAGAGTCCGGACGCCTTGATCCGGCGGCTTCACCCCACGCCCGCGCTCGGCCCGTTGCCGCGCACCCGTGAAACGCTCTCACTGCTGCTCGACTGGCGCGACCGCCTGTCCAGCCCGCGTGAATTCGGCGCGCCCTTCGGTTTGTGGGACCGCGGAGAATTCCACGCGGTCGTCGCCATCCGCGGCATCTGGTGGCAGGGTGGAAACCTGATGTTGCCCGCCGGCTGCGGCATCATCGAGGCCAGCCGACTGGTCAATGAATGGCGCGAACTCCGGCTCAAGCGCGAGGCGGTTAAAAAATTTCTGTCGCCCGCGTGATTGCCAGGTCTCCCGCCCGGGAGAAGCTGGCAATTTTCACCGGACTTTCAAGGACTCCGTTAAATCACGGAGCTTAGACAACACAAGTTGGTTTTTATTTAAAAAATATTGATTATTTTTAAAATACCGACATGATCCGCTGCGTATCACGTCCCAGATATCATGTTCACCCTTGGTCAGTCCCGACATCCCAGCAGCGCCGTCCTTGCGGCATTGGCTTGCTGGCTGACCGGTGCGGCGACTGCTTTCGACGAGGTGACGATCGCCAACCCCATCGGCAAAATCGCCCGAATTTTCGACTCCAAGCTGGTGAAGACGGAAGACCGGGTGTCATGGCTCGATGAACGGCTCGCCACCTACGCGCAACATCGCGAACATGCGATGAAAGTGGGACTCGGCTTCCGCGGAAGCCGGGAAAGGCCGGACGCCCCCGATCCGTCAATCACCCTCGATCTGGGCGGAGAAAAGCCGGTGGACGCCATTTATCTGGTTCCCGCACAAAGGGAGTTTATCGAAGATACCGGCATTTTCCCGAAGCGCTTCACCCTCGAACTCGCCACCGATCCGGATTTCAAAAACCGGACGATCATTTACTCCTCGGGAACGGCTGTGACCAATTCCACGGACGGCAACCCAGTCCCGTTCAAAGCCCGGGACACCGCGCGTTATGTGCGGCTGACCGTCCACCAAGGTCACCCTAAAGGCATGCAGGACCTTTTCGGCCTCTCCGAAATCGCGGTGATCTCAAACGGGAATCCGGCTTCATTCGATGCCACTGTCACTTTCAGCGGACGTGACATGAACGTGCCAGGCATCTGGTATCCCGAAGCTCTGACGGATGGCCGCACCCCTCTCGGTGTCTGGCAGAACGGTAGCGAGTCCGGGTCCGCTTCCGGCGACTCCGTGCAAGTCACCAAGGCCGACGAGACCGTCTCGTGGTTGGTCGAGCTGAAACAGCCGGCCGCCCTCGACCGTGTGATCCTCTTTCCCTATCAACTCAACCGTGCCTTCGAATCCTTGTTTCTTCCGGAATCAGTCGTGGTCCACCTGGGCGGCGGGGATCCCAATGAGGAGCGGCAGGTTTATGAGTGGAAAAATCCCGTGCCCGGCACCAGCAGCATGACCCCGCTGGTGCTGCCAATGGCCGGGAAACTCGCCACCAGCATCCGCATCACCGGTGTCCGGCCGCATGTGATCGGGGAGGCCAGGCTGCACAGCCTTTCGGAGATCGAAATTTGGTCGAATGGCCAAAACCTCGCCGCGGGCATCCCGGTGACACGCACCCATCAGAACGAAGACACCACGCTCACCTCCCTCACCGACGGTTATTCCTCTGAAAAACGGATTTCGTCCTTCGGCATCTGGCTGGATCAACTCGCCGAGCGCGGGAAAATGGAGCGCGAGCTGGCCACGCTGAGGCCGGCCCAACGCCAGCAAGCATCGGAAAGCGAACTCAACGCCACCTGGGGTTCCGCGATGATTCTCGGACTTACCTTCCTGATCCCCGTGTTCATCGTCGAGCGGCGGCGCCTGATGTCGAAAGACCATCTCGACCAGATGCGCAAGCGGATCGCCTCCGACCTTCACGACGACATCGGCAGCAATCTCGGCAGCATTTCCCTCATCGCCCGCAGCGCCCGCAAGGATCTGGTGCGTCTCCACGGTCCGGAGGAGGTCGCGCAGGATCTCGGCGAGGTGGAATCCATCGCGCGGGAAAGTTCGCTGGCGATGCGCGACATCGTCTGGCTGTTGGAGCGCCGGCAGGACTCCATCGGCGACCTCGTCCAGAGGATGCGGGAAACCGCCGGCCGCCTGCTGCGGGAAATCAATTACACCGTCGAGTGCGACTCCCACAAGACCGCCGCCAAGCTTTCCCTGGATGCCAAGCGGCATCTGTTTCTGTTTTACAAGGAGGCGATCCACAACGTGCTCAAGCACTCGCAGGCGAACAACGTGGCGATCCGCCTGTGGGACGAGGACGACAAACTCGCCCTTGAGATCATCGACAACGGCGTCGGCCTGCCCATGAACGGGACCGAATCTCCGGCCACGGTCCACAAACTCGAAGACCGCGCCCGCGTGCTCGAAGGCCTGCTGCAAGTCATCTCATCCAAGGAAACCGGCACCCGCATCCGTTTGTTCGTCAAGCGTTCCCACCTCACCAGCCACCCAACCCTAGCATGATCGCCCAAGCCACCACCCACAGCATCTGGATTCTCGAAGATCACGAGGTTTTCGCCAAACAAATCCGCCGCTTGATCGGCAATGAGGACGACCTCGACTGCCCGCACCACTTCGCCAACGCCGCGGAGCTGTTCGACAAGCTCAAGTTCACCAACGAGCGTCCCGACCTGTTGCTGCTCGATCTGGGGCTGCCCCGGCGCGACGGTCTGGAAGTGCTCTCCGACATCCGCGTTCTGCTCCCCGAGGTGAAGGTGCTCATTCTTTCGGCATCCGACGACCGGGAAAAAGTCTATCGCGCGATCTGCAACGGCGCGTCCGGCTACCTGCTCAAGACCGCCGATCCGGATGAGATCATTTCCGGCATCCGCGATGTCATCCACGGCACCTCGGCCCTCAGCGCGCCCATCGCCAGCATGATCCTCCAGGGTTTCGCCCGCTATGGCCCGGTGAAGCACATCGAGCCGCTCACCGCTCGTGAGGAGGAGGTCCTGCGTTTTCTCGTGAAAGGCCTGATCAAGAAGGAAATCGCCGACGAGCTTTCCATCTCCCAGCACACCGTGGACATGCACCTGCGCGCCGTCTATCGGAAACTGCAGGTCCGTTCACAGACCGAGGCCGTGTCCAAGGCGCTCCGCCAGGGACTGGTTTGATTTTCTTTGGAGTTCGCACCCAGAAGAATAAAAAACCCCCGGCTCGTCTGACGAGCCGGGGGTTTTCCTTGAAAGGAATCAGAGGAAAAAATCAAGCTTCCTTCTCTTCGGCACCCGCGTCCACCGAGATGGTGAGCGTGGCGATGACTTCCGGATGGAGGCGGATCTGCACCTCGGTCTTGCCCGACTTTTTCACCGGCTTCTCCAGTTCGATGGTGTGACGGTCGATGACGATGCCGGCGGCCTCGAGCTCCTTGTGAATGTCGATGCTGGTGACCGAACCGAACGCCTTGCCACCCTGACCGGTCGAAAGCACGAACTTCGGCTTGAGCTTGGAAATCTTCGCGGCGATTTCCTGGAAGCCGACGAGTTCCTCGGCTTCGCGGGCGGCGCGGCTGGTCTTCAGCGCTTCGACGTGGCGGAGGTTGGATTTGCTGGCTTCGAAAGCCTTGCCCTGAGGGATGAGGAAGTTCCGGGCGTAGCCGGCGCGGACTTTGACAACATCAGCTTCGGCACCAAGGCCTTCGATTTTTTCTTTGAGAATAACTTGTGCGTTGGCCATGGGAATCAGTGGTAAAAGTTCGATTGGGGGCGGCGATTTAGGCTCCGCCCTAAAACGAGTCAAGAAGAATGAAGACTTATTCCAAGGCATTGGTGAAAATTCTCCAATGCCGAAATAGTTTCACGTGGCCCTCTGGATCGGTCCGGAATTGCCAGTCCTGCTTTTCCCGCCATATTGCGGGCGTGCAGCGAATCTCACAGTGGCGTGACCGGATGGAAATGTTGATCCCGCCGTTACCGTGGGACCGCCCGCAATGGCGTCCGCACGACGGACCGCCGGTGGTGCTGCTGCACGGGCTGTGGCGCGGTTGGCGGGCGATGCAACCGCTGGCCCGCGCGCTGGAACGGGAAGGGTTCTCCACCCTCAGCATCCCCTACCATTCCGGGACGGTGCCGGTGGAACAACTCGCCGCCCACGTCCGCGGGCAGGTGGAAAAAATCGCGGGCGAGCAACCGGTGCATTTCATCACCCATTCGCTTGGCGGCATTCTCGCCAGAACCCTGCTGGCGGAAAATGTCCCTTGGAAACCCGGCCGCGTCGTCATGCTGGCACCACCGAACCAAGGCAGCGAAATCGTCGATTGGTCAAAAAACCACCCGCTCCTCCGCCGGGTCCTCGGCCCGGCGGGCAGGACGCTCGGTTGCGACGGCATCCCATGCCAGATCCCGCCGCTCCCGCCGCAGATTGAAGCGGCGGTGATCATGGGCGACCGCTGCCCGATCCCGGTGTTCCGGAAACTGCTCGAAACCGCCAACGACGGGATCGTCTCCGCGAATAAAGGCCGCCTGGAGGGGCTGCGCGGCTTTTCCATCATCCACGCCGACCACACCTTCATCCAGATGCACCCGGAAACCATCCGGCTGAGCCTGCATTTCCTGAAAACCGGCGAGTGGCCCGGCTAATTCTGGATTTCCGTGACCGATTTCTTTTGAAACTGCTGGTCCCGAAGCGTCCTCAGGTATTCCAGGTACTTCTGCTGCGCGAGCAATTCAGGATTGCTCGCCACCGGCACTTCCTGTCCGTATTTTTTCCACGGCCCGAAGGGAACCTGGCCGGCCTCGACAAAGCGCCAGTGGACTTTCTGCCCGGAGCGCAGTCCGAGGTAATCCCGGATGGAGGGCGAGAGATCGATTCCCGCCGCGCCGTTCTGGGTGGTCTTGGGCGGTTTGGTGCCGAAAACGAACTCCCAGTCGTCGGTCTCCCACGGCCCGCAATCCTCCCACTGCGCGTAACAACTCCGGCTGCCGTTATAAATCTGCACCCAGCGGCCCTTGCAGACCGTCTTGCCGGGCTCGGGCCGCAGCCGGGAAAACCATGGAATCACCCGCGCGGCCTCCGGCTTGTGCCGGGCCCAGCCCTGCACGTCGTTATACGGCAGCGCGATGTAAAACGGGTTGAGCTTGGGCGTGAACTTTTTCGGCCGGAATTCACCGGTCGTGTGGTTTGCGAGCCGGTTCGCCGGATCCGGGTCGTCATAGCCGCCGAAGTTCGCCGACCAGTTCTGATCCCACGACGATTTGCAGTTCGGTGTCGGGTTGCGGTCCGTCGGCTGCTCGCCAATCCAGAAAATCGTGCAGGTCACGTGGGTTTTCCACGGATAGAGAATCCGCCCGGAGGATGCGGCGGGCGCCCGCGACGGGACCACCGGATTGCTGCCGGTGGGCACCATCACCTTGGGCGTGGCCGGCTTCAACGGCGTCCCCTGACCGGTGGACAGCGCCACCAGCAGAAGATTCATCACAAGGGTTTTTAAAACAAGACGGACCATGGCGCGGAAGCCGACGAAAGAGCCGGGCGTTCAAATCGTTCCGCAGGGTGAACGAAATCCACCTCCACGCAAGCCAAAGGTCAACCACAGGCCAGTCAGCCGAGTGACCGCGCCATCAATCCGCAGCCGGCTCATCACCGTAGAAACTCTTGATGTAGCCATACTCCACCAGCGTGTCCTGCCACGGGGCCAGCACGTTGGGATCCTGGAAAATCCGCCCCGCGATCGCGAGCCACTCCTCCGCCTTGATCAAGTTGTTGTTGTCATACGCAAGCGCGGCCTGGGCGTAGTAATAAAACGGCGAGTCATCCAGGAAGTCGTATTTCTCCGCGAGGATCGTCACCTCATCCTTCAAGCCGAGCTTCTTCTTGCTCAGCAGGATCTTGAACTCGACCAGACGCCCGAGCGCGATGTTTTCAGGCGGCAGCACCTTCATGATCTTCTCGAACAAATCGACCGCCTTCTTCCACTCCTTGGTCACGAAATAAACCTCCGCGATGTTGAACTCGATGCTCGGATTATCCTTGGTGTAGGAAATCGCCTTCTGGAAGTCCGCGAGCGCCTTGTCGAAGGACCGCATCTCGACGAAGCAGCTGCCGCGCAGGTTGTAAACCTCCGGGCTGTCCGTGAAAATCTTCATCGCCTTTTCGATCTCCTCCAGGGTTTCGAAAATCCGCTTTTGCTGGAACAGGCGGTTCGCCTCACCGAGGTGCTTGATGAATTCGTTGCGCCGTTCCTCGGGAAGATTGAGGAACGCCTGCTGGTTCGGCATCAAGGTCTTCGCGTCCGCGACGGGCATTTTTTCGACGGGCTTCGCTTCGTTTTGAGCCGCGAGCGGGGTGAGCAAAACGAGCAGGGAGAGAAAGGAAGTGGCTTTCATGAGTGTCTGATACGCGGGAAATTAGACGGCGGATTTGAAAACGGCAAGCAGTCGTTCACTCGGTTTTTTTCCCCACGGGATCGCCGCTACGGTCAAGAAACTCGCATTTTTCTTTTGCCCGTGGCCGTGGCGGGTGTTTTCTGGACGCGTCCATGAATATCGGCCTCGCCCAAATCAATTCGGTCATCGGTGACTTTCCCGGCAACGTGAAACGCATCCTCGCCGCCTACCGGGAATGCCTCGACGCGGGCGCGGACCTGGTCATCACTCCGGAGCTGTCACTCGTCGGCTATCCGCCACGGGACTTGGTTTTCAAATCCCAGTTCGTGCCCAAATGCCTGCAGGCGCTCGACTATCTCGCCGGGGAAATCCGCGAGGTGCCGTTGCTCGTCGGCTACGTGGACCATCACCATCCGTCCCACCCCGGCAAGCCGTTCCGCAACGCCGCCGCGTGGCTGGAAAACGGAGAAATCCGCCACCGCGTCTGGAAGACGCTGCTCCCCACTTACGATGTTTTCGACGAGCGCCGCTACTTCGAGCCGGGCGATTCCTCGGAGCCGATCCTCTGGAACGGGCACCGCATCGGCGTGACCATCTGTGAGGACATCTGGACGGAAAACTACCTCCAGCGCCCGTTCTATGACCGCGATCCGGTGGAGGAACTCACCGCCAAAGGCATCGACCTGTTGCTCAATCTCAGCGCCTCGCCGTTTCACCTCGGCAAGCCCCTGCTCCGCCGCGCGATGATCGGCGGCATCGCCCGCAAGACCAAGGTCCCGGTGGTCTATTGCAATGCGGTCGGCGCGAACGACCAGCTCGTCTTCGACGGCCACTCGCTGGTCACCGATGCGAACGGCCGCATCACCCGCCAGCTTCCCGGATTCCGCGAAACCTGCGCCGTGATCGATCCGTTCTCACCCGGGGAAAACGAAGCGCCGCTGGATTCCTGCGATGCCGAGGAACTCTACCACGCCCTCGTGCTCGGCGTCCGCGACTACGTCACGAAATGCGGTTTCTCCAGCGTCTGCCTCGGCCTCAGCGGCGGAATCGACTCCGCGCTCACCGCCGTGATCGCCGCCGACGCGCTCGGCCCGGACAACGTCCGCGGCCTCACGATGCCCAGCCCCTACTCGTCGCGCGGCAGCGTGGACGACTCCTTCGCCCTCGCCAAGGCCCTTGGCATCCGCTGCGACGAGGTGCCTATCCAAAACGCCTTCGAAGCGGTCAAGGCCACCATGCTGCCGGTATTCGAAGGCAAGCCCGAGGACGTCACCGAGGAAAACATGCAGGCCCGCATCCGCGGCCTGATGCTCATGGCCCTTTCCAACAAGGAGAACCACCTGCTCCTCACCACCGGTAACAAGAGCGAGCTCGCCGTCGGCTACTGCACCATCTACGGCGACATGTGCGGCGGCCTGGCCGTCATCTCCGACCTGCCGAAAGTCCGCGTTTACGAAGTCGCCCGCTGGATCAACCGCGAGCGGGAAATCATCCCATGGAACACCATCGACAAGCCGCCCAGCGCCGAGCTCCGGCCCGACCAGAAGGACCAGGACACGCTCCCGCCTTACGAGGTCCTCGATAAAATCCTGGAGCTCTACGTGGAGAACCAGCTGTCCTCCGATGAAATCATTTCCCGGGGTTTCGAGGAGGCCACCGTCCGCTGGGTCCAGCGCCGCGTGGACCTCAACGAGTGGAAACGCCACCAGGCGGCCCCCGGCCTGCGCGTCACCTCCAAGGCCTTCGGAATCGGCCGCCGGATGCCCATCGTCCAGCGCTTCGTCGGCTAAGCTTGCTAGAAATCCGCCGCCCATGAAATTCTCCGACGCCCTGAAAATCCTCGGCCTCAAAGCCGGTGAAGACCCGCGTCCCCACCTGGCCGATTTCAAGGACGCCCGCGAGCACATCGCCGGCATGGTCCGCAACGCTCCTAACGACACACTCGCCGACCACTATCAGAAGGGACTGATCGAGTTCGACCAGGCGCTCGCCGCCGTGCAGGAGCATTTGGAAGCCAGCGGTCTGGCAGCCCCTCCCCTGCCACC
>JBEDKU010000644.1:0-8629 GCA_041172045.1 Verrucomicrobiota bacterium
GGTCGTCGTCTGTCCAGAGGAACGCTGGGAGTTGCTGGGCGATGGGGAATTTTCCAAACCCGTGAGGCGCGTGGCCGGCGGCGTGGTCCGCCAGGATTCCGTGGCCGCCGGGCTGGCGGCTCTAGCAGCGGGAGCACGGCTCGTCGCGGTGCACGACGGCGCTCGGCCCTTGGTTTCCCCGGCGGACATCGACCGCTGCGTGGCCGCGGCGGGAGAACATCGCGCCGCCGCACTGGCGCGGCGCGTGACCGAGACCCTCAAGCGCTCCGACGCCGACGGCTTCAGCACGGCGGCGGTTTCGCGGGAGCAACTCTGGTTCATGGAAACCCCGCAGGTTTTTGAAATCCCACTGCTGCTGGAAGCCTACGCCGCGGTGACGGCGCGAGGGCTGGCGGTGACGGACGAGGTCTCGGTCCTGGAGGCCATCGGCGTCCGCGTGAAGTTCGTGGAATCCGCACACCCTAACTTAAAAATCACCACCCCCGCGGATCTCGCGCTGGCGGAAGCACTTTTACGATGAGCAAGGCAATTTACGAATGGCGGCAGATTCCCAACGGCCCCCGCCTGGCGGTCGCGACGGTGGCGGACTCCGAGTGCGCGGCGCTCTCGATCTACATTCCCGCAGGCAGCCGCGATGAATCCGACTTTCCCGCGGGCCTCGCGCACTTCGTCGAGCACATGGTCTTCAAAGGCACCGACCGCCGCAGCGCCCGCGAGCTGAGTTTCGAAATCGAAAACGCGGGCGGCCAGCTCAACGCCTGCACGTCCGAGGACCAGACGGTCTATGAAGGCCGCGGCGAGGCGGACATGTTAGCCATCCTCGCCGACGTCATCTGCGACATGGTCTGGCACGCGACCTTTCCTGATAGCGAAATCGCCCTGGAGCGCGAAGTGATCGGTGAGGAAATCACCATGTACAAGGAGTCGCCGGCGGACCACATCGGCGACCTGATTTCCAGCGCGCTGTGGGACCGGCACCCGCTGGGCAACGCGATTTCCGGGTCGGTGGAATCCATCGCGCGAATCCACCGCGACACGCTCCTCGATTTCCGCAGCAGGCACCACTTCCGCGACGACATCGTGATCGCGGTGGCAGGGCCGTTCACGCTCGATACCGTCGAAGCCATCCTCCGGCCGCACTTGCCCAAGGAGGCGTTTCACGCCCCTGAAAAGCCGCTGCCCTTCGACCGGACGCTGGCGGTCCCGCTAACGCTAACCGACAAGCGCGAGACCGACCAGCTCCAGCTCGCACTCGCCTGGCACACGCCGGGACGCCACGCGGAGTCCCGCCACGCGCTGCGCCTGCTAAGCATGATGCTGGGGGAAACGGCAAGCTCGCGGCTGTTTCTCGAACTGCGCGAGGAGCGCGGGCTTTGCTATCAGATCAGCAGCGACGTCACCTTCTTCGACGAGACCGGAGCCTTCGAAGTCAGCGCCGGGCTCGATCCGGAATCGCGCGAAGAGGCGCTGGCCTGCATCCACCGGGAAATCGCCGACCTCGTGACAAACGGCCCCCGCCCCGGCGAGTTGGACCGCGCGAAGCGCCTCACCATCGCCCAGAGCAAGCTCGCGTTCGAGTCCACCGGCGCCCACGCCGCATGGGCGGGCGAGGGCCTGCTCGACTTCGGCCGCATCCCCTTCCCCGCCGAGTGGCGGGCCACCATCATGGCGGTCACCGACGCGGACGTGCAGGCCATCGCCCGCGAGGTGTTCCTCGATCAAACCCCGTCGATGGCGGAGATCGGCGAGCGATGAGAGGACCCCCAGCCAGCGCCCTAACACCACCTTCCGATGCACGCGCCCTTCCATCCGTTCACGCTTGAGCATGGCGCGGCCCTCGGGATCGGCACGGCCGCCGCCGCCACCTTCATCCTCGTCGGAAAACGCGGTGGCAACGGCCGCAAGCTGGCGACCGCGCTGCTGGCGTTCCTCAATCTGAGCGTCTATCCGCTGAGCCTCGCCGCATGGTGGTCGCTCCCCGCGGAGAAATCCATCGACAACCTGCTGCCCTTCCACCTGTGCGACATCGCGGCGATCACCGCGGGAATCGCCCTGATCACCAAGCGTCCGATTTTTTGCGCCCTCACCTATTTCTGGGGACTGGCAGCCACCTTGCAGGGTCTCCTCACACCCGCGGTTACCGTCGGCTTCCCCGCCTTGCCCTTCGTGATGTTCTTCGTCCACCACTTCGCGGTGGTGACCGCCGCGCTCTATCTGCCACTCGTGACCGGCTGGCGGCCGAAACAGCCGTTCTGGAAAGGGCCGCTGGAGGTTTACGGCTGGTCGCTGGTTTACCTCGCCTTCGCGATGACCGCGAACCGTCTGCTAGGCAGCAACTTCGCCTTCGCCTCGCGCCCGCCGGACAACCCCAGCCTGATCGACCAACTCGGTCCGTGGCCGTGGTATCTGCTCGCGATGCAGCTCGTCGCGCTGGCGCTCTTTTTCCTGTTCGCGCTGCCCTTCGTTCGGAGAAGTGGCAGGAGTCGGTGAGCGGTCAAACGGCGGAGGCGGTAACTACCGCTCTCAATTAACGAAGACAATTTCTTCAATTAGATCGACATCCCCCGGCACCCCGCCAAGACTTCGGCATGCCTGCGGTGATGACTCGCCCTCATTCCAGCCGGAAACGGCTTTCACCTGGCCAACCCCGATCCGGCCGCCCGTGGCAGGGTTCCCGCTTCAACCCCTACGCGCCCCACAGCCGCCACCACCATCGACATCCATGAAAACAAAGTTCGCACTATTCCTATCCACCGCAGGCCTGCTCCATGCGGGAAATCCCGATCTGGAGGTCCCCATCGCCGCCAAGCCGGAGCCGTGGATCACCCCCATCCTCGACATCCGCGCCCGCTATGAATACGGCGACGTGCAGTTCAAGGACGAGTCCAACGCCCTCACCTTCCGCGAGCGTGCCGGCTTCAAGACCATGAAATGGAACGGCTTCAGCGCGCTTGCCGAAGGCGAGTTCACCCAAGTCGCGGTCCCCGACTACAACGCCGGTGCCGGCGAAGACGCCTATCCTCATGATTTGGCCAACACCGTGATCGCCGATCCGCGGAACGCCGAGCTCAACCAAGCATTCATCCAGTACGACGGCTTTGACAGCACCGCCAAGGTCGGCCGCGAAAAGATCGTCTATGACAACGCCGCCTTCATCGGCAATGTCGGCTGGCGCCAGAACGAACAAACTTTCGACGCGATCACCTTCGACAACAAGTCCATCGACGGTCTCACCCTCAAGCTCGCCTACATCAACCAGGTGAACCGGATCTTCGGGGCCGAAGCCGACTCCCCGCTCGTCGCCGTGCCGGGAACCGCCACCACCCCCGCGAAGATCTTCGACAACGTCACCGACATCGAGTCCAACGTCGGCCTGATCAACGGCTCCTACACCGGCATCAAGGGACTCACACTCGGCGGTTATACTTATCTGATGGAGTTCGACGAAAAGGAAAACTGGGACAACAACACCTTCGGCCTGAGCGCCCAAGGCGACGTCTTCGGACTCACCCTTTACGGCGAACTCGCCTGGCAGGACAAAGCCGGATTCGCGGCCGATGACGACGCCTTCTACTTCCACGCCATCGCCACCAAGAAGTTCGGATCACAGACGCTCGCCGTCGGTGTCGAGCAGCTCAACGCCGGTTTCAAAACCCCGCTCGCCACCGTCCACGCCTTCAACGGTTGGGCGGACGCGTTCATCAACGGCCGCATCGAGGGCAATCACAACGGACTCACCGACGTGTATGCGTCCCACACCCTCCCGCTCTGCTGGGGCGTCAAGTGGACCAACGCGCTGCATGCCTTCGGCGACGACGAGATTTCCACCGGCTACGGCTGGGAATACGACTCGATGCTGGTCAAGAAGTTCAACGACAACTTCACCGCCATCGCCAAGTATGCCATCTTCGAGTCCGAAGGGGATGCCTTCCTCGTCAACGGCACCGCCGTTCCCGACACCAACCGCTTCACGATCGAACTCAACTACACCTTCTAACTTACTATCGGTGGATACGGAGGAACCACACGCTTCAGCTTCCGTATCCGCCGTGCGCCTCACCATCGGCGAAGCCGAAGACCCGCCGGACGGCCGCCATCTCGTCCGTGAGACGGCCGTCCGCATGCCTTACGGTGAGCGGGTTCTCAACCGTCATTCCACCATCGCAATCCTGCGGAAGGCGGCAGGCGAACAGCGAGAACAGCGGCGGCAGCGTCTCGCGGGGAACCACGTCCCGCAGCCGCACAACCTTGAGCCCGGAGGCGGCGATGCCATCAAGCGCCCGCTGCTTCTGCGGCGAGGGAAAACAAACCACCAACCAACCGCCGGGCGCGAGGTGCCTCACCGCCGCCCTGGCGTAGTCGCCCACATCGCCGCGCAGCTCGAAGCGGGCATGGGCTTTCTGCGAGTCCTGCGGGATCACCCCGGAACCGGGCGGAAAATAAGGCGGGCTGCCGGTGATGAGCGGAAATTTTTTTCCCAGCGCCAGCTCCCGCAGATCGCCTAACGAGTGATCCACCCGCTGGCTGAGGTCGTTGAATTCGAGATTCGCCCGCAGCAGGCGATGGCTGATTTCCTGCGCTTCCACGCACGTCAACCGCGCCTCCGGCCCCATGCCCCACAGCGTGAGCAACCCGACGGTGCCGATGCCGGTGCCGAGATCGAGGTGTTCTTTAACAAGCGGGGAAACCTGCAAGGCATACCACGCGGTCAGCACGTCGTCGGCGGAATGGCGGTGGCCCTTGAGACGTTGCGCGATCAACCAGCCGGCCGCTCCGCCGGCATCGTCCTGCCAAGGTTCGCGCCCGACCAGCCCACGCGGCCCGGTCAACGCGTCGAGCGTGACGCGCTCGCCAAGTTCGGCTTCCAGTCGCTCGCGCTCTTGCTGCCAGCGGAGCATGCCGCCCGGCGGGTGAAATGTTTCAAATGCCATGAATGGCCGCCATTCTTCCCACGCCGGGATCAACGGGAAAGTCTCAATTCGCCCGTCGCCGCGGCCAGGCATGAAGAACTGGATGTTCTTCGGCGGCGTCTCGCCGCAAGTCTGCCCCCGGTAGGGCGTGACCGCCGCGGCGCGCCCACTTCACCCTCTCCCGCTGGAGGCTACTCTTTATCTTATCAGTCGCGCTCCATTCTCACCGCCCATCCGGGCGGACCAGCGGGCGGGCCGAGGCCGTCCAGCCCTATCCCGATTCCGGTAGGACCCGACCGCCGCGCCCCCGCTTTTCGCCCTCTTCCCTTCGATGTTCCATGTTCGGCGTTCGATGTTCAAGGAGCCTGATGTTGAAATGCGACTCCCGCCCCCATTGAGATGACTCGATCAGACCGGGCGCCATTGAACTGAATGCCGCGGCGGTCGGTGAGCAACGATGCCGATGGGACGTAAATCCCACTCACTTTTGGAGTTTTAAGATCCCAGGGGTTCGCGATAGGTTCGCGCCATGATGCAGCCCCCCCGCGTCCTCATTCATTTCGCCGTCGGGCTTTCCGCGATCGGCTCGCTGACGGCTGGCGGAGTCACGGTGATGACCCACGGCTACAACAGCGATGTCGATGGCTGGATCCTGCCGATGGCCCAGCGCTTCACCGGACGCACCGACTTTCCAGGCAATGACCTGACCTGCTACATCATCGAGATCGCCGGCAGCGACGGAGCTTACACCACCACCGTGACCCGCGTGGACGGCCCCCGGCCCGACCAGTCCGACTCCGGCGAGATCGTCGTGAAACTCGATTGGTCAAGCATCTCCACGGCCAGTTCCACCTCCTCGACCGATGTCGCGATCCCAGCCGCCGCGGCCCTGCTTTCGACGACCTTGATCCCGGAAAACAGAGGACGCCCGCTGTCCGAACTTCCCCTGCATCTGCTGGGTCACAGCCGCGGCTCGTCGATTGTCAGCGAGATCGCCCGCATCCTCGGGGGAAACGGCGTGTGGGTGGACCACATGACACTCTGGGATCCGGTCGACAACACCTTCAGCGATGCCACCATCGGGGTTTGGGAAAACGTGCTTTACGCCGACAACCACTACCAACAGTTAGGCGAGTTCCTCATTCCCCAGGGCCGCCCGGTCAACGGTTGTTATAACCGGAAACTAACAATCCTGTCGGGCGGCTATCCCTATTTGTCCGGCGGAAACCACAGCGACGTCCACGCATGGTATCATGGCACTGTCGAAACCGGTGCCACCGCCAACGATGGCAACATCAATATCACCAACACCATGCGGAGCACTTGGTATGCTTCTGGCGAATCCGCCGGGGCCACGGCCGGCTTTCACTACAGCCGCATCGCCGGCGGCGACCGCCTCAGCAATGCGAATCCCGGCGGCTCGTCGTCCGGCACGGTGAGCGCGGGATACAACCGGATGTGGGACCTCGGCGGCGGTGTTGCGGTCAACCGCGCCAGCCTTCCCACACCGGCCGACCCATGGCCCAACGTCATCGTCGCCCGGCGGACCACCAGTGGCCCGCTCACAGGAGGAGAAACACTTCCATTGGAGCTCCAATACCAGTCCGAGGCCACCGGCGCCGGAGATCCTGCTCTCAGCCTGCTCCTCGATCCCGACCCCAATCCCTGGAACGGCAATGAAATCCTGCTGTCCTCGGAAACCCTCACCGGCTCCGGCTTCAACAGCGTCCTCACCGCCACTCCCACACCGGTTCTTCCCGCGCAAACCGCTGGCAGCTTCTTCTTGCTCAACCGCATCAGCGAGGACGGTCGGACCCGTTATCTCACCTTGCACGAACCGCTCGTGATCACCGCCGCCCAGCTCCCGCCAACCATCGTCCCCGGAAGCCTGCGCTTCGAAGCCGGGCTGTTCACCCTGACGATCAACGGCAGCACCGGACAGCTCGTGACCGTCCAGGCCGCCACCACCCTCCAGGATTGGCAGACCATCGCCACCGTCGCCCTCGCTTCCCCCTTCCAGGACTTCAGCGATCCCGACAGCGCCAGTTTCACCAAGCGCTTCTACCGCATCGCCGCCGCACCGTCTCCCTGACCCCAAGGGATGAGCACCCCCATGAACCGATGCCCGGAGTCCCGGATCCTCGATTGGCTTGCTCAGGTCAAGGGAGCCAATTGGATGGTCACCCGGCGGTTGGCTTGACGGCCTTCCGCAGTCGCATTGGAGGCGATGGGTGAGTCGGCACCCGCGCCCGACACCCGGAAGCGGGCGGCCTTGACCTGGCGGCTCTGGAGATAGTTCGCCACGCTGTTGGCCCGTTGCTCAGAGAGGCGGTAATTGAAATCACGCTGACCCACACTGTCCGTGTGCCCGGTGATATCCACGAGGGTTTTGTTGTATTTGTTCAACACCTTCGCCACCGAACCCAAGGTGCCATAGAACTCACCGCTGATCGATGCGCTTCCAGTCGCAAACGTGATATCACCCGGCATGATCAAGCTGATCTGATTGCCACTCCGGCTGACGCCCACACCTGTTCCCTGCAGCTCGCGCCGCAGCTCCGCTTCCTGGTTGTCCATGTAGGCTCCGACTCCCCCTCCGGCCAGCGCACCGATTCCAGCGCCGATCATTGCCCGCTGGCGCCGGTCCGTGCTTCCGCTACCCGTCAGCGAGCCCACACCGGCACCGACAAGGCCTCCGATGATGCTCCCGGTCGTCGCCCGGGCGGTTTGTGAGTCGCCCGTGTAGGGATTGATGGTTTGGCAGGAGCTTGCCAGCAAGCATCCGGAAACTGCAGTCGCGATCAAAAGGTGGGTTCGTTTCATTGAATTGAATATCAGACTTGTTCGGACCAATCCGTGCGGGTTTCAAGCCAAAAAACCATCCCAAAGCCGGGCACCCCTTGGATTCGGAAAATTGACGGGTGCTTCGATGAATTAGGGAACGCGCATCCCGGCATCGCGCTCCAATTTTCAGATGGTCTCACCGGTTTCAATTTTCTGCCGCTGCCCGGGCCGCGCTTGGTGGCGCAAGACGACCAGGTCGGGTCCGCCAGATTTTCGTTTTCCGGAGTTGTCGTTAGTGCGGAAAAGCGTTTAGGCTCAGCCATGGCTGACGAAAATGGCGACACGACACCGGCATGGATTGAAACCAGCGCCCTGACCGCACCCGCACTTCTGGGCGCGGCGGCGGGGTTGTTGCTGGGCGATTTGATGCACCGCGGTGCGCGGCGGGGCGTGGGAATCGCCCTCGGTGCGGCTGGCGTGGCGGCGTTGCTGCCGTTCGTCGTCGGCGGGGTGACGGATCTGGTGACCGGTCCGCGCAGCAAGTTCGGCGTGCGCCGGAAAATCCAGCGCATCCGGGATGCGGGGATCGTGGCACCGGGCTACAACGACGTGGAGGAAGAACTGCGCGAGCAAGGCCTGCTCTGAGCCGGTGCGGGTCGCGGTGACAGGAACCACCGGCCGCGTGGGTGCCGCGCTGGTCCGGCATTTTTCCGCGAAGCACGAGGTGATTCCCCTGCCGCGCGGCGTTTGCGACCTGGCGGACCCACGGTCCCTAGCAGATGCGCTGGACGTTCTGGAGTGCGATATTTTCATCAACCCGGCCGGCAATACCTCGCTGGAGGAGTGCCAGGACGATCCGGCGATGGCGATGCGGGTGAACGCGGATGCGCCGGGAGAAATCGCGGCCTGGGCGGCGGCGCGCGGGGTGCGGGTGG
>JBEDKU010000645.1:0-4999 GCA_041172045.1 Verrucomicrobiota bacterium
GTTCCCTGGCATCCAGGGTGGCCCGCTGATGCACGTCATCGCCGCCAAGGCGATCTGCTTCGGTGAGGCGCTCATGCCGGAGTTCAAGGAATACTCCGCGCAAATCATCAAGAACGCGCAAGCCATCGCCGCCCGCCTCACGCACCATGGTTTCCGCATCTGCTCCGGCGGCACGGACAACCACGTGATGCTCGTCGATCTCCGCAACAAGAACCTCAACGGCACCGACGCTTCGCACGCGCTCGACGAAGCAGGCATCACCGTCAACAAAAACGGCATCCCGTTCGACACCGGCAGCCCGATGAAACCCAGCGGCATCCGCATCGGCACACCCGCCGTGACCACCCGCGGCATGAAGGAAGCTCATGTCGAGCAAGTCGCGGATTTCATCCACGAAGCCTTGTCCGACCATACCAATCTGGAGAAGCTCCACGCCATCCGCGAGCGGGTATTCGCCTTCAACCGCGACTTCCCGCTTCCTTGGTAAAAGCTGAAAAACTGAAATGCCGAGAAGCTGAAAACACTTCGCCCATCCATTTTCCAATCTCAGCTTTTCAGTTTTCAGGATCTCAGCATTTACCCCATGAACCCCTTCCGCGAAGACCTCGTTTCCCGCTCGCGCGCCGAGCCTTGCAGCATCGTCATCTTCGGTGCCACGGGCGATCTCACGCACCGCAAGCTCATCCCTGCATTATACAATCTAGCGGTCGATGGCGAGCTGCCGACCGGCGTGAAGATCATCGGCTTCGCCCGCCGGGAAAAATCCGACGCGGAATTCCGCGCCGGGCTCGGCGAGTTGAACCGCAAGGTTTCCCGCTCCGGGCACGACGAGAAAATCTGGGATAGCTTCATCGAGACCGTTTCCTATCACACCTCGGAGTTCTCCGATGTCGAAGGCTACCGCAAACTCGCGGAAAAACTCGACGCCATCGACGCCGAGCACGGCGGCAAGGGCAACCGGCTTTTCTACATCGCCTCCGCTCCCGAGTTTTTCGATGAAATCCTCATCCACTTGAAAAACGCCGGGCTCAACGAATCGAAGCCCGGTTGCTGGTCCCGCGTCATCGTGGAAAAACCCTTCGGCACCGACCTCGCCACCGCCAAGCACCTGAACCAGGTCGTCAACGACACGTTCCAGGAGTCCGACACCTATCGGATCGATCATTACCTCGGCAAGGAAACCGCGCAGAACCTGATGGTGCTACGCTTCGCCAACTCGATTTTCGAGCCGCTCTGGAACAGCAAATACATCAGCCACATCCAGATCACCTGCGCCGAAAACCTCGGCATGGAAGGCGGCCGCGGTGGTTATTACGAGAAATCCGGCGCGCTGCGCGACATGGTGCAGAACCACCTGCTCCAGCTCCTCAGCCTCGTCGCCATGGAGCCGCCCACCGATCTATCCGCCGACGGCGTGCGCGATGAGAAGGTCAAAGTCATCCGCTCGCTGCGCCAGTGGGACACCCCGGAAAAAGTCGCCGCCAATGTCGTGCGCGGCCAATACCTCGCCGGCCACATCGATGGCAACCCCGTCCCCGGCTACCGCGAGGAGGACCGCGTTTCCCCCGAATCCGATACCGAGGCCTACGTCGCCGTCCGGCTGCTCATCGACACCTGGCGCTGGAGCGGCGTGCCGTTTTACATCCGCATGGGCAAGCGCCTGCCGAAGAAGTCCACCGAGATTTCCATCCATTTCAAAGACGCGCCGTGCGTGCTTTTCAACACGCCCTGCTCCGGCGTTCCCGGCGGCAACGTGCTCGTCATCCGCATCCAGCCGGATGAGGGAATCTCGCTGCGCATGGTTTCCAAAATCCCCGGCACCAGCCTGCGGTTAGAACCGGTGAAAATGGATTTCCACTACGCCACCAGTTTCGGCAAAGGCAGCCCGGAAGCCTACGAGCGCCTCCTGCTAGACGCCATCGCCGGCGACGCCACCCTCTTCGCCCGCCGCGACGAAGTGGAGGAAGCGTGGAAATTCATCGACCACATCGAGCACGCCTGGCACCAGTCCGACACCCCGCCGCCGATGGCCGAGTTCGTCGCCGGCTCCTGGGGCCCGCGCGAGGCGGACCAACTGCTCCAGCAGGACGGCAACCAGTGGCGGCGGCTGTAGCGGCGATTTTCCAGCTCATCCGCAAGCTTGCCGACCGCCTTCCGGCGCGTTAGTTTTCGATCGTGACTGACGAATCCATCGCCGCCCAAGCCCGCGCTGCTGATCTGGCGAAGGTGGGGCAGGCTCGCGCCATGACCGAAGAACAGCGGATTTTATCAGGACCGCGCCTTTTCGCGGGAGTCTGTGAGCGCATCCGGGAAGGACTGCAGGACGAGAACCCAAGTGCCTCGCCCGAGGCACTCCACCAACTCCTGCGGCAGCGTTTGTCCATCGTCCTAAAACCCCGCCGCCAAGTCATCCCATGAAATCCGGCGAAGATGCCGTCGCGGCCTTGCTCGACATCCTCAACCGGGAAGGAGTTCCTTACATGATTGTCGGGTCCTTTTCATCCAATCGTTACGGCGTGCCCCGCGCTACCCATGATGCGGATTTCGTGGTTGGAGCCAAAGGGATTCAGTGGTCGAAGTATCTCGCGGAACTACCCGAAGGATTTGAACTCGACCCGCAAGCCAGCTTCGAAATGGTCACCGCCACCCATCGGCGGATCATTGAAATTCCGTCGCTGCCATTCACCACGAGCTTTTCGAACTGAGCTCCGACGAGCACGACCAGTTGCGGTTTTCGCGCCGCAGAAAGCTCACCTTACTCGGCCGGGAAGCCTGGCTCCCCACCGCCGAGGACGTCATCATCCAGAAACTCCGCTGGAGCCGCGGGGCTAGGCGGCCGAAGGATTTCGCCGATGTTGTCGCGGTGATGCAGGTGCAGGGACCCGCCCGTCTCGACTGGTCCTACATCGAGGAATGGTGTGAAAAGCATGACACGCTCGACCTGCTCGCGGAAGCCAAAGTCGAGGCGGCCTACGCTTGGGAGGACGTGTGAGCGGCCCGATTTCCCCGGATGCACATCAATCATCCGCCGCCACGCGGCGGGACTTGCGCGGACGGCGGTTCTATGAGTCCTTCGGAGCATCGAAATGACTGCGATTTCCGACACCATCCCCGAAGTCTGCCCCGAGCTTGGAATCGAGGTGCCCGTCGCAGCCATCGACCGCGAGCTGCGGAAGCTCTGGGAGCAGGACGACGCGCGGACGAACGCGTCGTTGATGAACCTCGTCGTGTATTCGGAAAAGCCCGGAGCCTTGATCGAGAACTCGGAAATCATCCGCGAACTCACCCGCGAACACGCCTGCCGGGCGATCCTCGTCGGCATCGACCGTCACGAGCCGATGCCCAGCCTCCGCGCGTGGATCACCGCGCATTGTCATCTGGCGGACGGCCGGAAATCGGTGTGCTGCGAGCAGATCGCCTTTCACCTCACGGGCCGGGTGACCGGACGCTTCCGCAACACCGTTTTCGCCCACTTGAACTCCGACCTGCCACTCATTTTCTGGTGGCAGGGCGAACTTTCGGAAATCCTCACCGAGCGACTCGTCAGCGTGATGGACCGGTTGGTCGTCGACAGCTCGTCCTGGGCGAATCCGGCGGCCTCGTTTGCGATGATCGAGGAGGCCTCGCAGGCGAACCCGGATCTGATCATCCAGGATCACGCCTGGACCCGCTCGTGGCAGTTCCGCGTGGGAATCGCCAGTTTGTTCGATGATCCGGCGGCGCAGGAGGCCTTGCCGGAAATCAGCGGCATCGACATCACCTACCATCCGGACCACCGGAACACCGCGCTGCAGGTGCTGGCGTGGCTCGCGGTGCAGGCCGGGTGGAAAGACCGGAAATCCGCGGATCCGGTGGCATTCGTGTCGGCTGCGGGCGTGCCCATTTCCGTGGCGATGCATGCGGACCCGGCCGCGCCTCCGCTTTCCTCGCTGATCATCCACGCGGGGAAAGTGACGGTGAGAGTCACCCAGAAGCCCGAGGCCAGCCACGTCGAGCGGCAGATCGAGACGCTCGCCTTCAAAGCCACCTCACTGTCGCCGGCGGATCCCACCACACCGGCGGAGCTTGTGGCCGTCCAACTCGCACGGGGCGGGAAAAATTCGCTGTACCAGAAAATCCTGCCGCGGTTCAGGGCGATGCTTGGAGGTGATTGAGGGGTTGTCTTCCAGAACGCCGCGTCAGCGTCCGTGGACTGACCTGTGATGCCCGCAGCCTGCTGCGGCATGGATGGGACGGGGTTGGTGAGCGAACCACGTCCTGCGTCCGCCAGCAGGCTGGCCATACTTGACAGCGGCAGCAGGCTGCGCGCAGTCCACGGGTCAGAGCTTGCGGTGCTGGGTGAGCGTGGCGCGGACGTCGCCGATGAAGGCGGCGGCGCGGAACTCCATGGGGATGCGCTCGGCGTCGTCGCTGAGCCAGAGGGTGGCGTCTTTTTTCAGCTTTTTGTAGGGCATCAGCTCCTGGGTTTTGCGGTCGATTTTGCGCATGCCCATGGTGAGGCGGATGGCGTCGCGGCCGTTGTGAAGCTCGCGGCCCTCGACTTTCACCCGCAGCAGGTAGGAGGTGCCGAAGGGGTGGACGACGAGGGTGATCTGGTCGCCCGTGTCGAGCTTCTGGCTGCGGACGTGCAGCATGGCGGAAAAGATGTCGAAGACCGGGGAGAACGCGAAATTGCGGTTGGTGCGCTCGATTTTGCCGGTTTTGAGCAGTTTGCTGACTTCGCGGCTGGCGACCCGGTTCGGAAGGTATTGGACGGTGGTATCGACCGTTTCCTTGTTGTCGGTCTCCACCGCGTGGAACAGCCGCGGGCGGAGTGAGGCGGGGTCCACTTCCGACCAGAAATTCGTCTGATAGGGAAACAACAGGGCGGCGGCGCCCTGGCTGGCGGCGGTGGAGCGGACGATGAAATTGCCGGGTTTCTTGACATCCGGCGGGGCGAATTCCACGCGGATGGTGCCGGCGTTGATGGTGCCGTTCCAGCTCACCTGCAGGTCCAGCG
>JBEDKU010000646.1:0-3751 GCA_041172045.1 Verrucomicrobiota bacterium
ATGTGGAAGATGGGGATGGTGAGGTTCATGGGATGATGAGTTGGTTGTGGTTCTGGTTGTGGTTGTTGGGAGGTCGAAGGTCTGAATGTCAAAGGTCTCAAAGTCGGAAGAGCCGGAGGACTGCGACGACGCGCGTTCCTCCGGCAGATTTCAGAATTTCAGCTTCTCAGCGTTTCAGCTTTTACCCGACGGGTTTGATGTAGGCGTTGAGGCCGACGATGACGGGCGAGCCGTTGATTTTGACTTCGGTGACGTGGTTGCCGTTGCTGCTGTCGACCGTGAGCGTCTTGCCGGTGGAAGACGGACGCGGGGAGTGCAGCGGGATTTCGATGTGGAGGACGTTGTCCTTGATGGTGGTTTTCATGGTTGTTTGGGGAGTTGTTGGTTTTCGGTTTCAGGAGAGAGGTGGATGAGGTTGTCGGCTTCGATCCATTCGACAGGTTGGAAGAACAGGCCGGGAACGACCGCTTGGATTCGGACCCGGGTGCAATCGACGGGTGCCTCAATGACGAAGCGTTCGTATTTCTCGTCGCCCGAATCCTGCCATTCGGGCACGATCTGGACGCGGTCGCCGACCTTGAGCGGTTCGGTGCCATTCCGGGGAATCTGTTGTTTCATGACCGGAGATAGGTGGTGTCCTTGCGTTGGAAGAGGCTGTGGGCTTCTTCTTCGGTGAGCCCGGTGAACTCGGAGGGCTGGAACGAGACCTCGTCGGGGAAGAACGAGAACAGGCGTTTGGTGGAGCCGTCCTCGAACGTGGCGACGACCTCGGGCATGGGATCGAACATGCCTTCCGGCATCGGCCGGGGCATCTGGGTGATGATGGCGCTGGTGATTTTCATGGGTGGTGGGGTGGTTGGTGGTTGACGATGGGCAAGGGAAATGGGCCGCCATGGAGCATTTTCCCTGTTGGGATACTTCATGGCGGCCCGGTGTTACCCCGGTCACGCTGGACGTGTCGTGCGACCGGGCTTGCCTCATGCGGTCCTTGCCGAAATCGGGAAATCAGGCGTCGGTCTCGGGCTTGTATTTGAGCTGCTCCACTCCGCACTCGGCGGCGGGGATGTCACAGCGTTTGCCGAGATAGACGGGCTGGTAGATCGAACCGCTTTCCCTGAAGCAATAGAGGTATTGAATCTCACAGACTTCATCAGGTGCAGGCACGGCATGGTTCGGCGGGATGGTGACGTTGCCGGCGGGGACCAGCTTGTCGCCATCGTAGAGGCCGAGGGTCACGCTGCGTTTCTCATTGCGGGCGATGACGATGAACGACGCGCTTTCGACGAACTTGTATTTCAACTGCGTGCCGCCGGAGTTCGGACGACCCGCGTTGTAAGGTGCATCGACCTCCTTGAATACAACGCCCTCGCGGTGGGTGCTGCGGAGCTCCTCGAAGATCTCGATCTTGTCGTTCGGATCGACCGACGTGCTGACCCAGCGCAGAGCCGGCAGGTTCGGCGGGATGACCATGATGAGTCCGGCGAAGCGGTCGATGTAACGGCGCTGACGGAAGTCATTGCCCTTCACTTCGAGCAAGTCAAAGGCGTGGAGCGTGTCGCCCACGGCCTCGCCGTCGATCAGAACATCGAACGGGATGTGCTCGACGGCCACTCGGATCGCATCCGGGATGGCGACGATGAGCCCCCGGCGGTTGATGCCAGTGATTTCATCGCCCTGCTTGCGGACCATCAGTCGACGGCCGTCGTGTTTTTCCTGGAGGCAGTGCGTCCTGCCGATGAGCAGGCGCGACACGTCTTCCTTTTCGATTGGGTTGAGGAGTTGGCAGCGAATGCCGCTGTCGATGCCCTCGTTGCCGTATTGCTGATAGGGTTTGGAGATGCCGCCATCGGGTTGGTAGCCCTTGGCGATCTTTGATGCGACGAGCTTGTTGAAAAGCTTGGTCGCGGTTTCGAGCGGCACGGGCGTATCAGCCTTAATGCCGGTGGTGAGCGTGTTGCCGCGACGACCGTAAGCGAAGGTGACGATGTAGCCGTCGTCCTTCGGTTCGACCGCGGATTGATAGACCTTGTCGGAGTTTCCCTCGCGGAAATGGAGGGAGGCGGATTGGATGGTGGTGGTTTGCATGTGTTGATGGGGTTGGTTGTTTGGGGGAGATTCGGCAAAAGGAACGGGCCGCCACGGAGAGTGCTTTGTCTCCATGGCGGCCCTTGGTGTGGCCGTGCCTGCGCTTGAGCGTGTCGGGCGGCGGGGCCTGGCTCTCTGAAGGGAGCCGGTGGGGGAAAATCCACGGATGTTCAGCCATTTCGAACGTCCGTGTTTGAGGCAGTTGCCGATATGTTCTTGCAAAACGTCGGCATTTATTCACAACTGCCGACGTTCTGTGAAACGTGAATGGCATGAAGTTCTGATCGAACTTTTCGATGGAGCTACGGTGCTGAGGTCGAAGGACCTGGAGCAGCGCGGTCTGGCGCGTTCACGAATCCACGAGGCGATGGATGCGGGGGAACTCGAGCGGATCGGCAGGGGCCTTTATGCCCTGTCCGGGGCGGAGCCATCGGAGCATCACTCGCTGGTCCAGGTGGCGAAGCGGGTGCCTCACGCGGCGATCTGCCTGCTCAGCGCGCTGCGATTCCATGAGCTGACTTCTCAAAACCCGCACGAAGTCTGGATCGCGATTGGCCCAAAGGACCGCAAGCCAACGCTGGAACACCCCTCTCTCAAAGTGGTGCGCTATGGTGACGAGCGCTTTGAAATCGGACTGGAAAATCATCAACTGGAAGGCACCCTTGTCCGGGTTTATTCGGTCGCACGGACTGTGGTCGATCTTTTCAGCTACAGGAATAAAGTCGGACTGGATGTGGCGCTTGAAGCACTCAGAGAGGGTTGGAAGTCGCGTAGATTCACGCTTGCCGAAATCAACCGAATCGCGGGACGTTGCCGGATGCGTGCGGTGATGAAACCTTATCTGGAATCCCTAATGACATGAAGCCCGAAGGCCTGATCGAATCTATCCGCCAAAGATTGATGAACCTCTCACGCGAGAATGGCGAGGCCTTCGATTTCGTGCTCGCCCGCTATGGAGTCGAACGTTTTCTCTACCGCTTGAGCGTCTCGGAACATGCCGATCAGTTTGTTCTCAAGGGGTCCATGCTATTCCATGTGTGGAATCGGAAAATGCACCGACCCACGCGAGACCTCGATCTGTTGGGCTCGGGGCCGGGGGATTTGGAATCCGTTCGCCAATCGATACTCGACGTGCTGCGGACCGGTGTCACTGATGACGGACTCTGGTTCGATGAATCATCGCTCGTCGTTGAACCCATTCGTGAAGACATGGCTCACGGCGGTGTGCGGGCGAAGTTCCGGGCCAAACTCGGCAACGTCAGGATCCCGGTTCAGGTGGATGTCGGATTCGGAGACGCGGTGGTGCCAGGTCCCGAGACCCGGGAATTCCCGTCATTGCTCACCGGACTGCCGGGTTCATCCATGCGGACCTATCCGGCATGCACCGTGGTCGCCGAGAAGTTTGAAGCAATGGTCCGGCTGGACGCGCAAAACACACGGATGAAGGACTTCTTCGATCTGGAGCTTCTGCTGAAATCCGATCCGCCGGAAAGGGAGCTACTATCGAATGCGATCCGCGCCACGTTCAAGCGACGTGGATCCGATCTTCCTGCCGGGGTGCCGACCGGGCTGAGCGAGGAGTTCGCACTGGAAAAGCAGGTGATGTGGAATGCCTTTCTGCGAAAAAACAGTCTGGTTGGCGATGACTTTCCGGGTGTCGTTGAGG
>JBEDKU010000647.1:0-2844 GCA_041172045.1 Verrucomicrobiota bacterium
GCCATCGAGGGCGGACATCAGGCGGCGTTCGCACTGGCCGACCTGAGCGCTGCCGACCACGACGCCCGGCCTCCGCCGGAATCTATCCAGAACGCGCCGGCGACTCCGCCACCGCCGCCGAATACGATGGGAAAGCCGGTCCCGGATTCAGGGAAGAGCTCGATAGCTTGTTCGAATGAGCCTCTGGTGCTCGTCATGCTGGTGAAAACGGGATCCTTTTTCTCACCCATCCGTTCGCGCGGCAGCCATTTCCGGCGGCGTCCCCGCTTCCGGAATGAGCCGTAATCTGCTCTTGATGATGCCCGACGGACTTCCAGGGAAACACCTGCTGGGAATCCGCGATAGGATTTGAAAGACGGACCGTTGCGAAACGGTATCCCGGCAACATGAAAACCCGGATCTTAGTTGGATGCATCTCGCTCGCGGTGGGCGCGGCCCAGGCGGACACCCTGCTGGTGGAGGCTGAACAGTTCGCCGACAAAGGCGGTTGGGAGGTGGACACGCAGTTTATCGAGAGCATGGGCTCGCCGTATCTCATCGCCCACGGCCTCGGCAAGCCGGTTGCGGACGCGTCCGCATCGGCGGAAATCAAGGGCGCCGGCAGTTACCGGATCTGGGTCCGCACGCTCGATTGGTCGAAGCGTCTCGGCCGTCCGTCCGGTGCCGGGGCTTTCGAACTGCTCGTGAACGGGAAAAAAATCGGCGCGACACTTGGCGTGGGACCGGACACCTGGACCTGGCAGCCGGTCGGTGAAATCGACCTAACGGCCGGAACCGCCGCCATCGCCCTGCGCGACCTCACCGGCTTCGACAGTCGTGTCGATGCGGTCCTGCTCAGCGATGATCCGAATTTCACCCCGCCGGAAAAGAACCATGTCGCCGACCGTGCGACGTGGAAATTCCGCGGCGCGCCCGGTAACGGGGAAACTCTCGACGATTTCGATCTGGTGGTGATCGGCGGCGGTTACGGCGGGCTTGGCGCGTCCATTTCCGCCGCGCGGATGGGGGCCAAGGTCGCTTTGATTCAAAACCGCGGCGTGCTCGGCGGCAATGGTTCGTCCGAAGTTCGCGTGTGGGCGAAGGGGGAACTTCCGCCCAGCGACTACCCGCTGGCTGACATCGTCCGTGAGTTCATGGACCAGGCCAAGGCCTCTCCCGCCCCGGCCGAGGAATTCGTCGATGATAAAAAGGAACAGGTCGTCCGCGCGGAGAAAAACATCACGCTGCTGCTAGGCCACCACGCCTACGGGCTGGAGATGGCCGGAGAAAAAATCGCCGCGGTCAAGGTGTTGGAAGTCGGAAGCGGGCGGATCAAACGCATCGGCGGCCGGTTTTTCGCTGATTGCACCGGCCACGGGTTCATCGGCCAGTGGTCCGGCGCGGATCTAACCATGACCGACAAGGGCCGCATGGGCATGAGCAACATGTGGATGTGGGAAAACACCCCGGGGTCGGTCGCATTCGCCGAGCGGCCGTGGATGCTTGCCTTCGACACCAAGAGTTTCCCCTATCCGCGCCGCGGCCACGCCGAGTGGTTCTGGGAGAGCGGCTTTGACAAGCACCCGGTGCGCGATTTGGAAGTCACCCGCGACTGGAACCTGCTCGCCGCGTTCAGCGCGTGGAATGCGATCAAGAACCGCAAGGCCCATGCCGAGCGCGATCCCGACGGTCACGCCAAAGCGCAATTGTCCTGGCTCGCCTACGTCGGCGGCACCCGCGAAACCCAGCAGTTGTTAGGCGATGTGGTTCTCACCGGCGAGGACATCGTTTCGAAAAAGGAATTTCCCGACGCGGTGGTGCGCACGACCTGGAGCATCGACCTGCACTATCCCCAGCAGGAATACATCGCCGCGCTGCCGGAGCATCCGTTCATCGCCCGCGCGGAGCACGGCAAGGGCGTGGACAAGGCGGTCGGCTATCCGATTCCGTACCGCTGCTTCTATTCGCGCAACGTGCCGAACTTGTTCATGGCCGGCCGCAACATCAGCGTCGAGCGCAGGGCGCTCGGCACGATCCGGGTGATGAACACCATCGCGATGATGGGGGCCACCGTCGGCCGCGCCGCCGCCCTCGCCACGGTCCGCGATTGCTCGCCGCGCGAAATCTATTCCAAGCATCTCGACGAGGCGAAATCCCTCTGGCGCATGCCCGGCGATCAACGCTACAACACCCTCGATGAGCTGCGCAACGCCCTCGGGTCGAACTCCCGCTAGACGAGCCTGGCGGCGGGCCGCCGTCGGCGCGTTCCGTCTCGCGCTGCTCGCCGCGGCCTTCCTCGCGCTCGCACCCCGTGGGGCCAATGCTCCGGGAACCGACCGCGCAACTTTGCTCGCGGGCGCACGCGCGGAAATGCCGGAGGTGGTGAAGCTCGGCGGCGAGCGCGATGGGTTTCACGAGCTGTTGGATGCGAATGACAATACGCGCGGCTGGGTCACCGGGACCTTCCCCCACGCGTCTAACATTCGTGGCTACAGCGGCCCGTCGGAACTTCTCGTCGTGCTCGATACGGCGGGAAAAGTCCGCGCCGTGCGGCTGATCGAAAGCGCCGACACCGCCGGCCATGTGGACAAGGTCTTGGCGGACGGCGAATTCTGGGCGCAGTGGGCCGGCCGCGAGGAAGCGGAACTCGGCGACCTCGGGAAGCCCCGCATCGTCAGCGGTGCCACGCTCACCAGCGAGGCGATGGCTCGTGGAGTCGCAGCGCGCTTCGGGGCTACCGGCATGGACGAGTGGTTCACCCGCGACATCGACGTCGCGACGGTCGCGCGTTGGTTTCCGCAAGCCGACCGGATCGAGGCGGGGGACCGGGCAGGGGATAACCGGGTTTTTGCGGGGGGCAAGGAG
>JBEDKU010000648.1:0-3767 GCA_041172045.1 Verrucomicrobiota bacterium
GAACATCCCGAGCTTGGACTCGGCGACCACCTTGCCGAACTTTTGGCTCAGGCGGAAAAACTCCGCGCTGACTTCCCCCGGCACTCCGTATCGGTCGAAGTTTCTCTGCTGCAAGGGTTGCTCGCCGCGTTCGAGATAAGAAACCGCCCCGTCATAAGTGCTGATGATTTGATCGATGATCTGGATGTAGCCGCGCAACTGGGTCGTTTGACTCCCACTCCAGGTCGGCATGCCATGCATCTGCCGGCTGATGGTGTCGAATGGAGTGAACAGACCTTTCTCATACATGCATGTCGAGGCAACCGCGTCGATGACCTGCTTCGCAAGACCACCGTGCTCGCGGGCGGAGCGGTTGAGATGGTCGATACCGGCGCTGTATGCCATCTCGTTGGGTGGCTTCCCTGCATCGAAGTACTGGAGGAACACCCGGTTGTGTTCAAAGGTAGCCTTGGACAGAGCCTTGAAGGCCGCGACAATTTCCGGTTTCGATTTGGAGTTGATCCGTATCTCGTCGGTGATCGATCCCCTGATCCGCTCAGTCACGAGCGTGGCGACTTTGTCGCAGGAGGAAAGGGAAAGGACGACTAGGACAGCGGAAAAAACATAGCGAGACATAACCGTCTGATCTTAACGTCTGGTGAATGAGGTCACAAGAAGTATTTCAGTAAGCCGTAAATTCAAGTTGAGGCCTTAAATTGCTTCCCAAAAATCGGCCACCGCGGTGTTTATGGCTCCGCCTCCACGCGGATTTCCGCGCCCAGCAACCAGCGCAACGCCTTTTCCTGGACCGATGGCGGCGGCATTTGATGGCCGCCTTCGAAGGCGTGGACGCTGACGATGGAGCCGGTCTTCTGAAGGCAGGCGGTGTCGGGATCGACATACTGGTTGGCCGCGGCGTCCTTGTCGCCGTTGACCATGGCTACCCGCATGGCGGGATAGGGGAGATGATGGTATTGCCTGCCTCCCAACCATCCGCCGGCGGCGAGGATGCCGGCCCACGGGCGTGCGACCTGCGCTGAATAATGGTAGGAACGCCATGCCCCTCCGGACACGCCGCCCATGAACATCCGGTTTTCGTCATGGGGGACGGTGGCTTCAATCTGTGGAAGCAAGGCGGTGAAACATTCGAGCATCTCCGCTTCTTTGGCCGGGTCGTTCGCGGTGTTACGGAAGTAATCCAGCGACACCACCGTGATGCCGACGGAAGCGGCGGCCTGGATGTATTTGTAAATCGACCGCCGCCCGTTGCCGCCGGGGTGGAAGACGATGAGCATGGGCAGTTTTTTCCCGGCAGCCGCGGCGGGAGGATGGTATACAGCGTAGGCGGTTGCAAATTTCCCGGTTCCGGCATGCTCGGTGACCGTCCCGCCGATCTTGGCCAGCAGGGCCCGCGCTTCCTCGTCCTGCTCGACCCATTGCAGGATCCAAGCGCGGTCGATGGTGGAAAATTCCTGCTCGTCCATCTTGAGTTCCGTTTGGTCGGGCAGTCGCAGGGTCACGAGTTTCTTCGGCTCGTCGTAGGCGAGGATTTCAGCCTGCTGTTTTTTCCCGGACGCCAGGGTCCAGTCGCGCATCTGGTCGTTTGCTTTGGCGAGAGTGAGGAGGCCGCAGAGCGCGAGCGGGAAAAGGAGGTTTTTCATAAGGACGCGGGAAGTACGCCTCAGCATCAAAATCTGGCGGAAGCTGGCAAGTCGATACCACTACGGCAATCCAGCCCTCCATCCGGCTTGAAGCACGGACTGCGGACGCTTGCTGGAAAAAACCGCATGAAATGTGGCTTAGCGACGCTAAGTCTGCGGGGAAAAGTCAGGTTTTTCCGGGTTTGCAGTGTTTATCTTTGCTATTAAAAGCAAATTTTGACATTCCGCCCGTAGAAAGTTATTAAGATTTCCGTATAATTGGAACGACTAAGGGACTTTTCACGTTGCCGATGCCCTACGAGAAACTCCAAATCATCCGACTCACCTGGAAGCGTCTGCGTGGCGCTTTGAGGATGTTGGTGCGTTCGGAACAGGGGCCTAAGGCGGTGGTCTTCGCGGTGACGCTGGTGATCCTGATGGTCGGGATCAATGGCTTGAATGTGGTGAACAGCTTCGTGGGCCGGTATTTCATGTCCGCGATTGAGAATCGGGATATGCCGGTTTTCCAGCAGCAGACACTTTTTTACATCGGGGTTTTCATGGCATCGACGGTGGTGTTGGTTTTTTACCGGTTCACGGAGGAGCGGTTGGGGATTCTCTGGCGCGAGCAATTGACCCGGCGGCTGACGGAAGCGTATTTGAACGACCGAACCTACTACCGTCTGGATTCGGCGACGGGGGTGGCGAATCCGGACCAGCGGATCTCGGACGACGTCCGCGCGTTCACAACTACGACGCTTTCCTTCATCCTGTTGATCGTGAATGGCACGATGACGGCGATTTCGTTCTCCGGGGTGTTATGGACAATCAGCCCCCTGCTGTTCGGAGTGGCGGTCGCTTACGCCGCCTGTGGATCGGTGCTGACGATCTATCTGGGCAAGCCGCTGATCCGGTTGAACTACAACCAGCTCGACATGGAGGCGAATTTCCGCTCGGACCTGATCCATGTGCGGGAGAACTCCGAATCGATCGCGCTGGCCCACCGCGAGGGACGCTTCAAGGCGCGCCTGAACAAACGCCTCGACGCCCTGACCGGCAACTTCCGCCGCCTGATCCGCATCAACCGCAATCTGGGGTTCTTCACGAACAGTTATAACTATTTCATCCAGATCATCCCGGCGTTGATCATCGCGCCGATGTTCATGGCCGGCACCAAGGAATTCGGGGTGATCACCCAGTCCGCGATGGCGTTCGCGACCTTGGTTGGTGCGTTTTCGTTGATCGTGACGCAGTTCCAATCCATTTCCGCCTTCACCGCGGTGGTCGCCAGGCTTCACACGTTGAGCGACGCGATCGAGAAGACGCAACGCACGGCGCTGTGTATGATCGAGGTGGAGGAGTCGCCGGACCGGGTGGTTTACGAGAACGTGACGATGCACTCCGCCGACTGGTCGCGTCTGTTGGTTTCCGATTTGAATCTGGAAATCCGCCGCGGTTCGCGGTGGTTGGTGATCGGCAAGGATGACGCGCCGAAGGTGGCGCTCTTTCGCGCGACGGCGGGTGTCTGGGGCTGCGGTGTCGGACGGATCATCCGGCCGAGCCTGGACGATGTTCTGTTTCTGCCAGAGCGACCCTATCTGCCGCCGGGCACCTTGCGCGAGGCCTTGCTGAGGACCGGCATGGAGCTGGTGACGCCGGATGCCGAGATCATGGAGGTGTTGGTCAAGCTGGGCCTTGAGGATGTGGTGAGCCATGCGAACGGTCTGGATACGGATCAGGACTGGGACGACCTGCTGTCGATCGGCGAGCAGCACCTGCTTTCCGTGGCGCGGATTTTCCTGGCGAAGCCGGCGTTCGTTTTCCTGGATCGTCCGGGCAGTTCGCTGCCCAAGAATCAGATTTCCAGCATCCTGGACATGCTGACGGAACAGGGCATCGGCGTGGTGATCCTTTCGAAAAACGGCGAGTCTCGCCTCCGCTACGACGCCATCCTGGAAATCAAGGCGGAAGGAACTTGGGAGGTCCGCCGCCAGCAGCCCGTGGAGGTCAAGCCCGAGTTGCACGACCTAAGCTGCTAGGCGGTTCAGGCGAGGACCGGAGGTTCGGCTTCGTCGAGAAACAGCGTGGCCTCGATGGGAAGATTTTTCACGATCACCGACGTGCCGTGCTCGCCGATGACCAACGGAT